>NZ_JBLVOH010000092.1:0-6738 GCF_053543675.1 Microbacterium umsixpiens | reverse complement strand
CCGAGACGCGACCGAACCCTCGATCGTGAGGACCTCGCGGACCTCGGGGACGAGATGCGGGGACACCGACGACAGCAGTTCATCGGAAGCGTCTTCCAGCCCGATCCCCTCTTCCTCACACGCACGCACGAGCGCGCCGGAGATCTCGTGGGCGTCGCGGAACGGCACCCGCCGCTTCACCAGCCACTCCGCGACATCGGTCGCGAGCGAGAAGCCCTGGGGCGCCAGCGCCGCCATCCGCTCGGTGTCGAAACGCAGCGTCGCGATCATGCCGGCGAACGCGGGGAGCACCACCTCGAGGGTCTGCACCGAGTCGAAGACCGGCTCCTTGTCCTCCTGCAGATCGCGGTTGTACGCCAGCGGGAGCCCCTTGAGCGTGGCCATCAGCCCGGAGAGGTTGCCGATGAGACGGCCCGACTTGCCTCGCGCGAGCTCGGCGATGTCGGGGTTCTTCTTCTGCGGCATGATGCTCGACCCCGTCGAGTACCCGTCGTCGAGCGTGACGAAACCGAACTCGCGGGTGTTCCAGAGGATGATCTCCTCGGACAGGCGCGAGATGTCGACACCCGTCATGGCCGTGATGAAGGCGAACTCCGCCACCACATCGCGGGCGGCGGTGCCGTCGAGGGAATTCTCGGCCGGGCGGTCGAGTCCGAGCTCGGTCGCCACGAGCGCGGGGTCGAGACCGAGCGTGGAACCGGCCAGCGCTCCCCCGCCGTAGGGCGAGACACCGGCACGACGACGCCAGTCCACCAGGCGTTCGAGTTCGCGCACGAGCGGCCAGCCGTGCGCCTGCAGGTGGTGGGCGAGGAGCACGGGCTGCGCATGCTGCAGGTGCGTGCGCCCGGGGAGGATGGCATCGGGGTGGGCCTCGGCCTGGGCGACCAGCGCGTCGATGACCCGCAGGATGTCACGGGCGATCACCCGCGCATGGTCGATCAGATACATGCGCACCAGCGTCGCGATCTGGTCGTTGCGGCTGCGACCGGCGCGGAGGCGCCCGCCCAGCTCCGGCCCGAGCTCGGCGATCAGCGCCTGCTCGAGCGCGCCGTGCACGTCCTCGTCGGTCGGCACCGGGCGCAGGATGCCGTCGGCGACCTTGCGGGCTACGGCATCCAGCCCCTCGTGCATCCGCCGCGCCTCATCGGGCTCGAGATATCCGGCCGCCTCGAGCGCCGTGGCATGCGCGTGGGAGCCGGCGATGTCGTACGGCGCGAGGATCCAGTCGAAGTGCGTGGAGCGGCTGAGCTCCACCAGCTCCGGCGACGGCCCGGTGGCGAAGCGGGCACCCCAGAGCGCGCCCTCGTTGGTGCCTTCGTGCGAGGAGTCGGCCATCACGCGTCCTTCTTGCCGAGCAGCCAGACCAGGAGGGCCTTCTGCGCATGCAGCCGGTTCTCGGCCTCGTCCCAGACCACACTCTGCGGCCCGTCGATCACGCTGGAGTCGACCTCGTAGCCGCGATCGGCGGGGAGGCAGTGGATGAAGATCGCCTCGGGGTCGGCGAGCGTCATCGTCTCGGGGGTGACCTTGTAGCCGCCGAGATCGCGGATGCGCGCGAGCTTCTCCTCCTCCTTGCCCATCGAGACCCAGGTGTCGGTGACGACGACGTCGGCACCGGCTGCGGCCTCGACCGGATCGGTGTAGAGCGCGATCGAACCGCCGGTTTCGGCGGCACGGCGATCGGCGTCCTCGATGACGTCGGCACGAGGGGCGTAGTCCTCGGGCGACGCGATGCGCACGTGCATGCCCGCTGTCACGCCCGCGAGCGCGTAGGAGTGCGCCATGTTGCTCTGGCCATCACCGAGGAAGGTGAGCGTGAGCCCCTTCAGTTCGCCCTTGTGCTCACGGATCGTCAGCAGGTCGGCGAGCAGCTGGCACGGGTGGAAGTCGTCCGACAGCGCGTTGATCACGGGGACGCGCGTTCCTGCCGCCATCTCCTCGAGTCCGGACTGCGCGTAGGTGCGCCACACGATGGCCGCGACCTGGCGCTCGAGCACCCGCGCAGTGTCGGACGGGGTCTCCTTGCCGCCGAGCTGGCTGCTCGCGGTCGAGATGATGAGGGGGGAGCCGCCGAGGTCGGCGATGCCCACCGCGAACGAGACGCGGGTGCGCGTGGAGGACTTGTCGAAGATCACTGCGACGGTCTGCGGGCCCGCGAGACTCTTGTCGGCCCAGCGGTCCTTCTTCAGCTCGATGGCGAGATCGAGGATCTCGGCCTGCTCGGCGGGGGTCAGATCGTCGTCGCGCAGCAGGTGGCGGGTCATGCGGATACCTTTCCGGCAACAGAGGCCTGGACGTCGGCGAGGGAAGCCGTGAACAGCTCGCGGAACTCGGCGAGTTCGGCATCGCCGATGGTGAGGGCGGGCGCGATGCGCACGGTCTCGGGGTTGGCGGCGTTGACGATGAGGCCGCGCTCCTGCGCAGCCGCGACCACCGCGCCGGCGACCGGAGCGGTGAGCGCGACACCGACGAGCAGACCACGTCCGCGCACGCCCTCGATCAGCGGAGAGTCGATGCCGAGGAGGATCTCCCGCAGCTCCGCCCCACGACGGGCCGCGTTCTCCACCAGGCCGGCGCTCTCGATCTCGGCGAGCACGGCGTCGGCGACAGCGGTCGCGAGCGGGTTTCCGCCGAAGGTCGAGCCGTGCGAGCCCGGGGTGAAGAGGGCGCTCGCGGCACCGTAGGTGACCAGAGCGCCGATCGGGAAGCCGCCGCCGATGCCCTTGGCGAGCGTGATCGCGTCGGGCGTGATGCCCTCGTGACTGAACCCGAACCACTCTCCCGTGCGGCCCGCACCCGTCTGGATCTCATCCACGATCAGCAGCGCGCCGTGAGCGAGGGTCAGCGAGCGCGCGGCGGCGAGGTAACGCTCCGGCAGCTCGACGACGCCGGCCTCACCCTGGATGGGCTCGACGATGATGGCGGCGACGCGGTCGTCCATCGCCGCCTCGAGGGCCTCGATCGTGGCGGGGATGTGCTCCACACCGGCGGGCATCGGCTCGAACGGCGCGCGCATCGACGCCTTCGCGGTGAGCGCGAGCGACCCCATCGTGCGTCCGTGGAAGCCGTTCTCGAGCGCGAGGATGCGCGTGCGCTCGGCGCCACCGTGCAGGCGGGCGAGCTTGAAGGCGGCCTCGTTGGCCTCGGCGCCCGAGTTCGAGAAGAACACCCGCCCGTCGATACCGGCACCCGCGAGACGCTTGAGCCGTGCGGCGAGTGCGAGCTGGGGCGGAGTGGCGAAGTAGTTCGACACATGGGCGAGCGTGGCTGCCTGCGTCGAGACCGCCTCCACGAAGGCCGGGTGCGCATGCCCGAGGGAGGTCACCGCGATACCGGCGAGGAAGTCGAGGTGGCGTCGGCCGTCGGCATCCCACAGGTACGAGCCCTCGCCGCGGACCAGCATCGCGAGCCGGTCCCCTGCGTTGAGCACGAGATCGCGTGCCGCGTCGTCCTGCCAGACGGTCATGCCGTCACCTCATTCTTTCCCAGGACCACTTCGGTCCCGATTCCCTTGCTGGTGAAAAGTTCGACGAGCACCGAATGCGGCACGCGGCCGTCGATGATCGCTGCCGCGTCCACGCCGCCCTCGACCGCATCGAGGCACGCCCGCATCTTCGGGATCATCCCCGATTCGAGCTTCGGCAGCATCTCGATGAGGGCTTCCGAGGTCAGGTGCGAGACGAGCGAGTCGCGGTTCGGCCAATCCGCGTAGAGCCCAGGCACATCCGTGAGGATCACGAGCTTGCGCGCGTGCAACGACACCGCGAGAGCGGCAGCCGCAGCATCGGCGTTGACGTTGAGCGACTGACCGGGGTGGTCGAGGTCGGGCGCGATGCTCGACACGACCGGGATGCGTCCGGCGGCGAGGTGATCGAGCACGGGGGTCGGATCGACCTCCACGACGTCGCCGACGCGGCCGAGGTCGACCTCTTCCCCGTCGATCACGACGCCACGACGGCGTCCGCCGAAAAGTCCCGCATCCTCACCGCTGAGACCCGTCGCGATCGGACCGTGCGAGTTGATCTTCGACACGAGCTGCGGGTTGACCTGACCCGTGAGCACCATGCGCACGACGCTGATCGCCTCGGTGTTGGTGACGCGGTAGCCCCCCTTGAACTCGCTGGGGATCTCGAGTCGCTGCAGCATGTTCGAGATCTGCGGACCACCGCCGTGCACGACGACCGGCAGCACGCCGACGTAACGGAGGTAGGCGATGTCCTGGGCGAAGGCATCCTGCAGCTCCTCCGACACCATCGCGTTTCCGCCGTACTTGATGACGACGATCTGGTCGCGGAACTCCTTCAGCCACGGCAGCGACTCGATGAGAGTGGTGGCCTTCTGCGCGGCGACCTCGGCGGGAGTGTCCTGGATGTCGGTCATGAGGCGTATGCGCTGTTCTCGTGCACGTAATCGTGGGTGAGGTCGTTCGTGAGCACGGTGGCCGTCGAGTCCCCCACCTTGAGATCGATCACGAGGTGCGTGGCGCGCGGCGTCAGATCGACCTCTTCCCGGGGGCGATCCGGGCCGCCCTCGGTGCAGACGCGGACGCCGTTCATCCAGACGTCCACGTCGTAGGGGTCGAACTGCGCGTTCGTGGTGCCGATCGCGGCGAGCACGCGGCCCCAGTTCGGGTCGTTCCCGAAGATCGCGGCCTTGAAGAGGTTGTTGCGCGCGACGGATCGGCCGACCTCGACCGCATCCTGCTCGGACGCCGCGTGCTGCACCTCGATGGTGATGTCGTGGCTGGCGCCTTCGGCATCGCCCTGCAGCTTCACCGCAAGCTCCTGCGACAGCTCGGTCAGTGCGGCGGCGAAGTCGTCGAGGTCGGGGACGACTCCGGATGCGCCGTTGGCGAGCAGCGTGACCTGGTCGTTCGTCGACATGCACCCGTCGGAGTCGAGCCGGTCGAACGTCTGCCCCGTCGCGCGGCGCAGCACGTCGTCGGCCTGCAGCGGCTCGAGGACCGCGTCGGTCGTGATCACCACGAGCATCGTGGCGAGACCCGGTGCGAGCATGCCCGCGCCCTTCGCCATGCCACCGATCGTCCAGCCGTCGCGGCTGATCACGGCGGTCTTCGCCACGGTGTCGGTGGTCATGATCGCCTGCGCGGCGGCGTCGCCCCCGTCGGCACTGAGCGCGGCGATCGCCTGCTCCGTGCCGGAGAGCACCCGCTGCCGGAAGGTCTCGTCGCCGGTGCCGATGAGTCCGGTGGAGCAGATCAGCACGTCACCGGCGCTCACTCCGAGAAGCTCGGCGGCTTTCTCGGCGGTCTGGTGCGTGGTCTGGAACCCGAAGGCCCCGGTGAAGCAGTTCGCCCCGCCGGAGTTGAGCACAACGGCCTCGACGATGCGGTCGGCGACCGCCTGCTGCGACCAGATGATCGGGTTCGCCTTGGCGCGGTTGCTCGTGAAGACGGCGGCACCGACCTTGCGCGGCCCCCGGTTGACGACGACGGCGACATCGGGCTTGCCGGTGGACTTCAGTCCTGCGGCGACACCGGCCGCCTCGAATCCTGCGGGGGCGGTGACGCTCACGGCGCGACTCCGTTCACTGAGAGGGCGCGGTTCTCGGGAAGACCCAGCGCGATGTTCATGGACTGGATGGCAGCGCCGGCGGTGCCCTTGACGAGGTTGTCGACGGCGGTGACCACCGTGACCCGGTTGGCGGCGCGATCGATCGCGAGACCGATGAGCGCGGTGTTGGCTCCGAGCACGTCGGCCGTTCGGGGGAAGCGCCCCTCCGGCAGCAACTGCACGAACGTCTCGTCGCCGTAGGCGCTCTGCCAGGCATCGCGGATCTGCGCATCGGTCGCGCCGTCGACGATCGGCGCCGTCGAGGTGGCGAGGATGCCCCGCGACATGGGGACGAGCACCGGGGTGAACGAGATGCGGATGCCCGCGGCATCCGCCCCGGACGCCGCGGCGAGCGCCTGACGGATCTCGGGGATGTGCCGGTGGGTTCCGCCGACCGCATAGGGATTCGCGGTGCCGAGGATCTCGCTGCCCAGCAGGTTCGGCTTGAGGCTCTTTCCCGCTCCCGACGGGCCGACGGCCAGCACCGAGACGATGTCGGAGGGGTCGATCACTCCGGCCGCGACCCCCGGGGCGAGGCTGAGGCTCACCGTGGAGGCGTTGCAGCCCGGGGCAGCGATGCGCGTCGCCCCGCCGAGGTGCTCGCGCTGCTTCACTCCATCGACGAGGAGCTCGGGGACACCGTATGTCCACGGTTCGTGGAAGGTGCCGCCGTAGAACGCATCCCAGGCCGACGCCGACGTGAGTCGGTGATCGGCACCCGCGTCGATCACGAGCGGCGCGTCGCCCAGGGCGTCGGTGTACTGCCCCGACTGCCCGTGCGGAAGCGCGAGGAACACGATGTCGTGACCTGCGAGGATCTCCTGCGTCGTGTCCTGCAGGGTGAGGTGCGCGAGTGAACGCAGATGCGGCTGGTGGTCGACGAGAGGCTGTCCGGCGTTCGAATGCGCCGTGACGGTGCGGATCTCCATGTCGGGGTGGTCGGCCAGGAGGCGTAGGATCTCGCCGCCTGCGTAGCCGGATGCGCCGGAGACGGCGACGGAATACGTCATGCTTCTACCTTAACGGTCGGGTCCTTCCTCGAAAGGAGGACCGGGGGCGGGGCCGGAGGCGGCGACACCGGCTCTCGACCGCCGCGCGGGCGCAGGCAGGAGGGCGGGGTCGCCTACAGTCGGCGGCCGCGGCGTCGGCGCACAGCGATGACGCT
>NZ_JBLVOH010000091.1:0-6892 GCF_053543675.1 Microbacterium umsixpiens | reverse complement strand
GGTGGTGAAGACGACCCGATCGAGGTCTGCGCGGTCGAGCTCTGCGGCCTTGACCGCCGCCCCGCCGCCCGCCGCCGTCGTCATGACCCAGCGCAGTCGAGGGTTCGCCGCCACCGTGCGGGCGAGCGCTGCGGCGTCCACATCGGGGATGCCGAAGAGCACGTCGGCGGAGTCGACCAGTTCGTCGAAGGCCTGCTGCTCGCTCGCGGTGCGTGCGAAGTCCGGGTCGCCGGACCAATCCGCAGGCCCCCGCATCGGCGGGAGGAGCGAGTGATCGCGGACCACCTCGACGCGAGGCTCGAGCTCTTCGATGAGCCGGCAGAGGTCTTCGCGCAGCGGTACCGTCACGACGGCGCGCAGCTTCTTCTCGGTCCCCGTCATGCTGATCCCTTCCTCGGGAAATCTGGAATCCCTCACTTTAGCCCAGATCCATCCCGTTGGACACTGTTCTCTCCGTTGGATTGTTGCTACGGTGTGCCCATGGACATCTCATCCGTCACCGTCGGAGCCGTCGGACTCGGCGCCATGGGCCGCCCGATGGCCGACCATCTGCTCGCCGCGCACGGCCGACTGGTGATCCACGCCCGCCGCCCGCAGCCGGAACTGCTGACAGCCGGAGCCGACTGGGCGGAGACGCCGCGCGAACTCGCCTCCAGAGTAGACGTCCTCCTGATGATGCTGCCGGATCTTCCCCCGTTCGAGGCGATGCTCGACGGCCCGGATGGACTCCTCGCGGACGCCGGCGAGCTGCTCATCATGATCGGATCCACCTCGTCGACACCGGCCGTCCGTGCGCTCGCGCAGCGCATCGGCGCGCAGACCGACGGACGGGTGCGAGTCGTGGACTGCCCGGTCTCGGGCGGCGAGGACGGGGCCATCGCCGGGACCCTCTCGATCATGCTCGGCGGCGATCCCGAGGACGCGGCCCTCGCGGCCGAGGTGCTGGCCCCGTGCGGCACCCCCGTCCTGCTCGGGCCGCTGGGCGCGGGCGAGGTCGCCAAGGCCTGCAATCAGCTCGTGGTCTCCGCCACCATCCTCGCGCTCGGAGAGGCCACGGTGCTCGCCGACCGCTCCGGACTCGACCTCGATGCCCTCTGGTCACTGCTCTCCGGCGGCTATGCGGGTTCGCGACTGCTCGACAGCCGACGCGAGAAGCTCGTCACGGGCGACGACTCCCCCAGCGGCGTCGCGGAGTACATGGTGAAGGATCTCGGCTTCGCCGCTGACATCGCCGAGGCCACCGGCACCTCCCCCGTGCTCCTTCCCACCCTGCGCGCCGCGTTCGACGAGCTGGTGGCCGCGGGCCTCGGAGACCGCGACATCGCCGTGTCCCGGCGGTTCATCGCGTCGCGTGACACAGGCGAGCACTGACCGCCCGGACAGCGATACGCTGAAACCACCCCTTCTTCACCCTCGAGGAGCCTTCTGTGCCCGAAGCATCAGCGAACATCGGAGTCGTCGGACTCGCCGTCATGGGATCGAACCTCGCCCGCAACCTCGCCAGCCGCGAGGGGAACACCGTGGCGATCTTCAACCGCAGCTACGAGAAGACCCAGACGCTCCTCGACGAGCACCCCGAGGCCGGATTCGTCCCGGCCCGCACCTACCAGGAGTTCGCCGCCTCGCTGCAGAAGCCGCGCACCGCGATCATCATGGTCAAGGCCGGCGGCCCGACCGACGCCGTGATCGACTCCCTGGTCGAGGTCTTCGAGCCGGGCGACATCATCGTCGACGGCGGCAACGCCTACTTCCCCGACACGATCCGTCGCGAGAAGGCCGTCCGCGAGACGGGCATCAACTTCGTCGGCGCCGGCATCTCCGGCGGCGAGGAGGGCGCCCTGCTCGGCCCGTCGATCATGCCCGGCGGCTCGGACGAGTCCTGGGTCACGCTCGGACCGATCCTGCGCTCGATCGCGGCGGTCGCCGAGGGCGAGCCGTGCGTCACGCACGTCGGCCACGACGGCGCCGGACACTTCGTGAAGATGGTGCACAACGGCATCGAGTACGCCGACATGCAGCTGATCGCCGAAGCGTACGACCTGATCCGCCGCGGCACGGGCAAGACCCCCGCGGAGATCGCAGAGATCTTCGCCGAGTGGAACCGCGGCGAGCTGGAGTCCTACCTGATCGAGATCACCGCCGAGGTGCTCCGCCAGGTGGATGCCGAGACCGGCAAGCCGCTCGTCGACGTGATCCTGGATCAGGCCGGCGCCAAGGGAACCGGCGCGTGGACGGTGCAGACCGCGCTCTCGCTCGGCGTCCCCGTCTCGGGCATCGCCGAGGCGACCTTCGCCCGCTCGCTCTCCTCGCACCCCGAGCAGCGCGCGGTCTCCCGCGACCTGCCGGGCCCGGAGGAGGAGTTCTCGGTCGAGGACACCGACGCGTTCATCGAAGACGTCCGCCTCGCCCTCTACGCCTCGAAGATCGTCGCGTACTCGCAGGGCTTCGACGAGATCCGCGCCGGCGCCGCCGAGTACGGCTGGAACATCGACCTCGGCGCGATCAGCAAGATCTGGCGCGGCGGCTGCATCATCCGCGCCCAGTTCCTCAACCGCATCGCCGACGCCTACGCCGAGACGCCGGACCTGCCGGTCCTGCTCACCGCCCCGTACTTCACCGAGGCGATCACCCGCGCCCAGGCCGCCTGGCGCCGAGTCGTCATCGCGGCAGCCGAGGCCGGTATCCCGGCGCCGGCGTTCTCGTCGTCGCTGTCGTACTACGACGGCATCCGTGCCGACCGCCTCCCCGCCGCGCTCGTGCAGGGGCAGCGCGACTTCTTCGGCGCGCACACCTACAAGCGCATCGACAAGGAAGGCACCTTCCACACGCTGTGGTCGGGCGACCGCACCGAGATCGAGGCGGAAGACACGCACTGACGTCTCCTCACGAAGGGCCGGGCACCGCGAGGTGTCCGGCCCTTCGTGCATCACACGAGGATGTTGTGGTTGCGCCGGAAGATGTTCTGCGGATCCCACGCGGCCTTGGTCGCGCGCAGCCGCGTGAGCGCCTCCGCCGAGAACATCCCCGGAACCGCATCCGGCCGCTCGGTGTCGGCGAAGTTGCCGTACTCCGCCAGGCGACCGGCCCGGATGCCCTCGCCGTCCGCGTCGATCGCCGAACGGGTCTGCTCGTCGAGCATGCCGGGGATGTCGAACGCCCCGGCCATCACGAACCAGTTCGCCGCACGCGCCGGGAACGCCGTCTCCTCCTGCGCGACGTCGTGGAACGCGCCGCCCAGCGACCGGAGGAAGACCACCGAGGCCGGGTACGTGCGCCGGAACGCGACGAGCCGCTCGATCAGCGCGTCATCGAGCTCGGCGTAGAGCCCGTTGCCGCCGAGGAAGCCGGGAGGGGCGGGCGCGTCATCCCCCTCGGGCTGGGGCATCTCCATCAGGACCTCGCGATACGGCGGAGTCGTCACCTGCGTCTGCACGCCGGGGAGCGCGGAGATCGGCTCCCACACGGCGCGCAAGCGGTCGGGCTCCGGTGCCGCCCACACCGCGCTCAGGCGCGCTCCCGCCGGTGCGCTCGGGTCCATCGGCGGCACGTCCATGTACGTGACCGTGAGCTCACGCGGAGCGTCGCGGAGCAGATCGCGCGCGGCACGCAGCACCGCGGTCGCATCACCGTCGATCACACTCTCGGCGAAGGCGATCCCGGCCAGCGGATGCGCGGCGAAGTCGAAGCGCGTGACCACGCCGAAGTTGCCGCCGCCGCCGCGCAGTGCCCAGAAGAGCTCGGGGTTCGTCTCGGAAGATGCGTCGACCACCTCGCCCGAGGCGGTGACGACCTGCGCGCCGATCAGCTGGTCTGCGGCGAGACCCCAGGCCCGCACCATCCATCCGATTCCGCCGCCGAGCGTGAGCCCTCCGACGCCGACCGAGGCGGTGTCGCCGGAGCTCAGCGCGAGACCGTGTGCGGCGAGGGCCGTGGCGACATCGCCCCAGACCGCCCCTCCTCCGATGCGCACGGTCGTTCCCTCGACCTCGATGCCGGACAGGCCACCGAGTTCGAGACGGATCCCGTCGGCGGGTGCGTGCGACCACGGCCCGTGCCCGCCGGCGACGACGGTCACGGGGACGGCCTCGCGGGAGGCGCGTCTCACGACCTCGGCGACTTCGTCGACGGTCGAGGGACGGTGGACGGAAGGATCGGGAGCACCAGCGCTGTCAGCCATGGCGACATGGTAGCCAGAGCCGCCGACATCGCGCACCACCTTCTGCGACGCCCGGAGGGACGCGATCAGGCGGAGCGCACGGCCTCCACGAACGATCGGGCGCGAACGGCGAGAGCCGCGAGATCGCCGCCGGGCGTCGCGGCATCGCCGACGAGGGGTCCGCCGACCCCGATGCCGAACGCCCCCGCGGCCAGGTACTCGCCCACGGTGTCGACACTCACTCCGCCCACGGGGATGATCCGCGCATCGGGGAACGGATCGCGCACCGCGCGGATGAAGCCGGCTCCGAGCGCCGACGCGGGGAACAGCTTGACCGCGGCACTGCCGAGGTCGTGACCGCGCTGGATCTCCGTCGGCGTATACACACCCGGGAGCACGCCGATCCCCTGCGCGACCGCATACTCGACCGAGGCGCTGAGGGTGGGCGTCACCATGAACTGCGCTCCGGCCGCTGCTGCGCGCTCCACATCGGCCTCGCTGAGCACGGTCCCGGCGCCGATCAGCGCCTCGTCCGGAGCATCCCGCACGACCTGGGCGATCGCTTCCTCGGCGTCCGGCAGGGTGAGGGCGATCTCCAGCGTCACGACGCCCGCATCGATGAGCGTGCGCGCCGCGGCAACCGTCGCATCGACGTCGGCACCCCGGAGGATCGCGACGAGCCGCGCGGTCCGCAGCCGCTCCCGGAGCTGCGCGTTGTCCACGGTGCTCACAGCGCCGCCTCCGCGATCGACCCGGCACCGTGCTGGACGGGCGCCTCACCCGCCCAGGGCCACGCCGGAATCCCGCCGACGTCGACCTGCACGCCGAGCAGCGCGCCGTCGGCCTCTCCGGGTGCTGCGAGTCCGATGCTCGCCGTCGTGATCACGAGCACCGAACCGACGAGGGCGACCGCGGTCGGTCGCTTCGCCGGGAGGGCGATCGTCTCCAGGAGTTCGCCCTCGGGCGAGTATCGACGCACTTCGGCGGCGTCCCACACCGCGACCCAGAGGTTGCCGTCGAGGTCGATGGTCATGCCGTCGGGGTTGCCGCCATCGACGCGGCACACCGTGCGGCGGTTCGACAGCGTGCCGTCGGGGGCCACGTCGAAGGCCTCGATGCTGCGGTGCGGCAGGGTGTCGATGTAATAGAGGGTGGATCCCGTCGGATCGAAGGCGAGGCCGTTCGACACGGTCACACCGTCGAGGCGTGCGACGGGGATGCCGTCGGCGCCGATGCTCCACAGCGTGCAGTGGGGATCCCGCGGCATCGACTGACTGCCCACCCAGAAGCGGCCGGAGGGGTCGCCGCCGCCGTCGTTCATGTAGTCGCCCGGTGCGGCGACGTCGCCAGTGAGCGCCGTGACGACCGCGTCGTCGCCGACGTGCACCACGCGGCGATCGACACCCACCAGCCATCCGGCACCCGGCTCCGCGAGCGGGATCGGGGCTCCGATCTGCGCACCGATGACGACCGCGGTCTCGGGGATCACCCTGCCGTGCTCGAGTCGACCGCGATGCAGCGACCCGGTGGCCATGTCGATCCAGGCGAGGCCGCCGTCGCGACCGTCCCAGCGCGGCGATTCGGCCTGCACGTAACGGGCGTCGGAGAGGATCTCGACGGTTCGGGAGGGCGGGGTGTGCGACATCCGGATCATCCTTCGCTGGTAGCTCGTAACCGTTATGTGGCAGACTATCTCACAATATGCATAACACTTGCGAGAAATGTGGACACACGATGATGAAGCGGGGAAACAGCTGATGGCTCCGACACTCCACGGCTTGATGCCCATTCTGGCGACTCCGTTCGACGAGACGGGCGCCCTCGACCGCGCGAGCCTGCGCCGACTGGTCGAGTTCCAGCTCGCGTCCGGCGTCGACGGCGTCGCCGTCTTCGGGATGGCGAGCGAGGGCTTCGCTCTCACGACAGAGGAGCGCCGCACGATCCTGGACGATGTCGTCCGGGTCGTCGACGGGCGGATCCCCGTGATCGCCGGCGTCAACGGCACCTCCACCGCGACGTCCATCGAGCAGTCCCTCCTCGCCGAGGAGGGCGGCGCGGATGCCCTCATGGTGCTCCCGCCGTTCATGGTGAAGCCGCCCGCCGGCACGCTCGTGGACTTCTACGGCGACGTGGCCGCCGCGACCACGCTCTCCGTCATGGTGCAGGATGCGCCCGGTGTCACCGGCGTGGCCATGGCGCCGAGCCTGATCGCCGAGATCGCCCGCCTCGACGGCGTCGATTCCGTCAAGGTCGAGGCGCCGCCGACCGCCCCCAAGGTCGGAGCGGTGGCCGCCGCGATCGAGGACCCCGACTTCGCGGTGCTCGGCGGTCAGAACGCCCAGTTCTGCCTTGAGGAGTACGCCAGGGGCGCGGTGGGCACGATGCCCGCCTGCGAGTTCCCCGACCTGCTCGGCCCCGTGCTCGCGCTGTTCACCGAGGGGCGCGTCGAGGAGGCGCGTGCCGAGTTCCGTCGTATGCTCCCTCTCGTGCTCATCGGTCTGCAGGGAGGCATCGCCTGGGCGGTGCACAAGGAGGTGCTCGTCGCACGCGGCGTGATCGACCATGCCACGGTGCGCTACCCCGCATCGCGCCTGGACGCGGGCAGCCGCGCCTCGGTCAAGCTCGTGATCGACGAGCTCGCCCTGCCCCCGATCCCCGCCACGGTGCGCGTGTGACACGCCGCGGCGTGCTGCTGATCGGCGGCAGCTCCGACATCGGACTCGCGATCGCCCGCGC
>NZ_JBLVOH010000090.1:7490-10853 GCF_053543675.1 Microbacterium umsixpiens | reverse complement strand
TGCGGTCGGCGTCGGCGATGCGGACTCCGACGGCTCGGGGGAGTCGCCCCGCGGTAGGAGGAAGAAGAGCAGCAGGCCCACGATCGCGAGAGCGGCAACGGAAAGGCCGACGATGAGCCAAACCCGTCCGGTCCGCTTCGGCTGAGGGGGTAGGGGTGCCCAGCTCAGGTCCGGCTGCGATTCGTCCATCGTCACCCCTCCAGAGGAGGCATCGGCTGCCAGCTGCGGTCCCGGCCGGCCTTGCCGCCGTCGCGGATGCCGCGGAAGAGGTTGCTCGTGCCGCGCACGGTCCTCTCGACGAACACGAGCCGGATGAGTTCCTTGAAGAACGTCGCCGCGGTGCCGAGGCCGAAGAGCACCGGGTTGTAGACGCCGTGGACGCGGTAGTACTGCTTGATGAATCCGCGGTTGCGCATGATGTAGTAGCGGTACGCATTGCTGGACGCGTTCATGTGGCGGATGCCCATGTCCCACTGCTTGATCTCACGGGTGCGGCGCAGCACGAACTCGTCGACGATCACCGCGGTCGTCAGCCGCGAGGCCAGCCACCCGTACATCTGGTCGTCCCAGTAGATGAAGAACCGCGGGTCGGGGAGGCCGATCTGCTGCACGATCGAGCGATGGATGAACATGCCCTCGAAGCATCCGCTGTTCATCTCCTTGTAGCCCGTCTCGTCGAAGCCGGACGGAGCGAACGGAATGGGGATGCCCATGCGCTCGGCGATGCGGTACTGCCAGTAGAACTCGCTGCCGTCGTAGTCGAAGCGGCGCCCTTGGATGCTCTTGAACCGGCTGCTCCAGGCGCCCATTTTCGCGAGCCCCTCGGTGAGCACCTCGACGTCGTCGTCCATCATCCAGATCCACTCGGAGCCGAGCTCGTACGCGGTGCGCATGCCTTCGCTGAAGCCGCCGGAGCCGCCGGTGTTCTTCTCGAGTCGCCGGTACACGATCTCGGTGCCGATGTCCTCGCGGAACGATTCGACGACGTCGGTGGTGTCGTCTGCCGAGGCGTTGTCGATGATCACGACGTGGCCGGGCTTGGGGTCCATCGCGGTGATGCTCGTGAGCAGACCCGAGAGCAGGTGAGAGCGGTTGAAGGTGACGATGACGATCGTCGCGGCCGTGGGGTCGAATGCAGCGGGCGCCGCGGTCATGCCTTCTCCTCGAAGATCTGCTGCCAGGACTGGGGTGAGACGAGATCGGGCAGCGCCTCGCGGTACTGCTTCTGCAGATCCGGCCAGCGGCGGCGGAGTTCGGCATGCAGCCGCACCGTGTCACGCAGCATCCGCCGGTACTTCGCGCGATCACGCGTGTAGATGTTCTTTCCGGAGCCGTCGGCGGCACTCACCAGTGCGCTGTCGAACGCCGGGACGCGCCACCAGTGCGCGTCTTCCTTGCCGAACTCGACCTCGGGCTGTGCGATGTTCGCCGGGTTCGGGCGGTGGAGGAAGTGCGAGGTCAGCGTGGAGAGGGTGAACAACCGCAACCGCATCCCCTTCGGGCTGTCCAGGTCGTTCTTCGGGAGCTGCTTGTACACCTGGCGGCCGCGACGCGCGTGCAGCACGGCGGACGGGTCGCGGTGCACGACCGTCTCCGGATAGTCGGCGGCGAGGGCACGGGCGGCGGGCATGGCCGTCGGCAGGTTGCGACGCATGTGCTCGGGTCCGGACAGGACATCGCGCAGTGCCTGTGCACGCAGTGCCACGGGGTAGTACTGCATCATCATGAGGTGCTTGAGGTCGACGCGGCGGCTGTGGACGAGCAGTCGACCGCCCCTCGGCGCGTTCGAGTGCAGGAGCCCCGCCACGATCCGGTTGCGGGCGTGGAAGTACGCCTGCCAGTCGATCGTGTCGTCCTTGTTGACCCAGGAGACGTGCCAGAGCGCCACTCCCGGCATGGACACGGTCGGGAAGCCTGCCTCGCCGGCGCGGAGGCAGAACTCGGCGTCGTCCCACTTGATGAATGCGGGCAGGGAGAGGCCGACCTTGCGGATCGCATCGAGGGGGATGAGACACATCCACCAACCGTTGTAGTCGGCGTCCATGCGCATGTGCAGGAGCGTGGACTGCCGCAGGTTCGAGACGCCGAAGTCGTGCGGCATCTTCTCCTGATACAGGTTGCGCCACATGAACGGATGCTCGTCGACGACCTCGGCCCAGCCGTGCAGTTTCGGGCGGTCGAGCAGGTCGAACATGTGACCGCCGACCAGCACCGGCGTCGTCGCGTACTGACCGAAGACGATGGAGCGGCGCAGTGATTCCGGCTCGAGCCGCACATCGTCGTCGAGGAGCTGCACGAAGTCGCTCTCCGGACGCTGGAGCGTCTCGTGCATGGCCCGAGCGAATCCTCCGGATCCGCCGAGGTTGTCCTGACGGATCACCTGGAGCGTCGCGCCGAGGCTCGTGGCGACGTCGTCGTAGCCCTCCTGATCCGCGACGAGCTGGGTCCCCTGATCGATCAGGAAGATGCGATCCACGAACTCCAGAGCGTCCGGCGACGCGGCGAGTGCCCGCAGGGTCTCGACGCAGTAGTCGGGCTTGTTGTAGGTGGTGATGCCGAGCGAGGCCTTGCCGGTGCGCTTCGGCTCCTGGTCGGTCGTCCACTCCGCGCCCTCGAGCACGGCGGGCTTCTCATCGGCCACGATGTCGAACCAGATCCAGCCGCCGTCACTGTACTGTGTGAGCTCGAGGTCGAAGGACGTCGATGCCTCGCCCGTCACCTCGCGGGTGGCCACACGCTGGCGGACGCCGGAACCGTTGGAGCGGTACACGAGGATCGTCGCGGGACCCGTGGTGCGCACCGTGAGCTGCACCTGCCGAACGCTCGTCCAGTGCTGCCAGTACGACGCGGGGAAGGCGTTGAAGTACGTTCCCATCGACACACGCCGCCCCGCCACGATCCGGGCGCGATGCCGCCCGAGGATGTTCCCGAGGTGAGCGCGGTTCGAGACGCGGACGGGTTCGTCCTCGATCACGGACCAGGTCTCCGGGTCGGCGTAGAGCGGAAGAAGGTCGGGGTCGCGATCAAGTGGGAAGACGACGTTCTGAAGGACGTGGGCCACTGGCAGGTTCTCCGATGTTGGTGCCGCAGGCCACTGTCAGAGGACAGTGCGGGACTCGACGAGCAGTGAGTAGCCTACCGTCGATGACCTTCGCATCTGCGGAGAGTCGCCCCGTGCCCCCTCGGATGCGCTGGGTAGACTGACCGCGATGAAGGTACTGATCACCGGCGGTGCCGGCTACATTGGCTCAACCGTCGCGACGGCATGCATCGAGGCCGGAATCGACGTCGTCATCCTCGACGACCTCTCCACGGGGCTTCGATCCTTCGGCGAGGGCCGCAACCTTTACGTCGGCGACATCG
>NZ_JBLVOH010000090.1:0-7470 GCF_053543675.1 Microbacterium umsixpiens | reverse complement strand
CATCGCCGACGGCTCGGTGGTGGAGGCGCTGCTCGCGGATCATCCGGACATCGACGCCGTGATCCACTGTGCGGCCCGCATCGTGGTGCCGGAGTCGGTTGCCGACCCGCTCGGGTACTACGACGCCAACGTGGGCAAGACGATCGCGCTGCTGCGGCGTCTGCGCGACGCCGGTATCCCGCGTATCGTGTTCAGCTCCTCGGCGTCCGTCTATGCCGGTGAGACGGGCGACGGCGTGGACGAGGGTGGCGCGCTCGCGCCGTCGAGCCCGTACGCCAAGACCAAGGCGATGGTCGAGCAGATCCTCGACGACGCCGCGACGGCGGGGGACTTCCGCGCGATCGCGCTGCGCTACTTCAACCCGATCGGTGCCGACCCGCGGCTGCGGACGGGTTTGCAGAACCCGACGCCGTCGCACGCGCTGGGAAAGATCATGCAGGCGCGCGTGGCGGGGGAGGCCTTCACCATCACGGGCACGGATTGGCCGACCCGCGACGGCTCCGGGCTTCGCGACTACATCCACGTCTGGGACCTCGCTCTCGCGCACGTCGCGGCCGTGCAGAAGTTCGATGAGGTCGCCACGCCGGACGACCCCTACCAGGTGATCAACCTCGGCACGGGAGACGGCGTGACGGTGCGCGAACTCGTCGCGGCATTCGAGCGGGTGACGGGCGAGCCGCTTCCGGTGACGGAGACCGACCGCCGCCCCGGCGATCAGGCCGGTGCATTCGCGATCGTGGACCGCGCTGCGGCGGTGCTCCAGTGGCACGCCGAACGGTCGGTCGACGACGGGGTCCGCGACGCGATCGCCTGGGCGGAGAAACTGCGCGCCACGCTCTGAGGTGCAAGAGGTGATTCGTCCCGTGAGAGGATTCGTCGGCTATTCCAGCGAACGCAGCGTCGAGATCGCACCCGTGTGGGCGGCGTCGATGTTCTCGCGCCAGGAGCGCGACTGCCCCGCGCGCAGCGCGCACAGCACGAGCATGAACCACCCGGCTCCGACCAGCGTGAAGCTCTCGAACATCGAGTCGACGGCGAGAGTGACGAGGATGATCGGCGTCCACGCGTAGACCACGGACCGCCGGACGCTCGCGACCAGCCAGGATCGGATCAGTGCGACCCCGCCGAGGAGCAGGAAGAGCACCAGCCCTGCGGCCCCGAGCTGGAGCAGCACGTCGAAGAACGCGTTCAGCGCGCTCTGGTGATGGTCGTCGAGTTGGAAGTTGATGTAGGTGAACGGGTACTCGCCGCGCGCCCAGTCACCGAACCACCCCCAGCCCTGGATCGGCTTGAGGGCGACGAAGTCGAGGATCGTGTTCCAGAGCGACGCGCGCATCGAGAAGTCCGATCCGGCATCGAGCAGGGCGATGATCTGATGGCGCAACGCGAACGCGATCGTGAGTGCGAGCGCCACCAGGACGCCGAGCATCCACTGCACGAGGTTTCGCCGCGCCGGCGACGTGTGCCGCACGATCGTGAGGGCGAGCGTCACGATGCCGACCGCGACCGCGAGCACGAGCACGGTGGGAGAGGCCGAGAGGAACGCCAGAGACCCGGCGAGGCCGACCGAGACCACAGCGAGAGGAGCGTTCACCGACTGCGTCCGCCACTCGATCACGAAGGTGATCAGGGCGATCACCGCGACGAATCCGAGCATGTTGCGGCTGCCGAACAGGCCCTGCACCGGGCCGCCGGCGGCGAGGTCGCCCTGGATCGCGAGGAAGGTGAAGGGCACGTCGAGCAGGATGCCGGAGAGGATCTCGACCCCGAGGGAGAGGGCCAACAGTGCACGCAGGGTGTCGCCGATGGCGCGCACGGTCTGCAGTGTGTCGCGGATATGGCCGATGGTGATCGCGAGGAATGCGTACCCGAACAGCGACATCCATCCGAAGAACGTGTCCGAGCGGTCCGTCGTCCACACCATGCTCACCAGGGCCCAGCCCAGGAAGGCGAAAAGCGACGAGGGAGCGATGCGCAGCGGGGAGAGCTCGTCGCGGCGCACCCAGAGGATCGCGGCGCCGAGCACGCACAGCACCGCGATGATCGTGGCCAGGGTGACCGTCGAGGTCATCCGTCCGATCGCGTACGAGCCGAAGATGGCGGTGAGCGCCGTGAGTGTGAAGGCTCGCGCGAGCTCCACGGAGCCGAGCAGGCGGACCAACGGCCGGACCGGTGTCACGGAACCCGCCGTTGCCGCGTGCCGCGTTCGAAGACCAGGTCGCGTTCCCCGACGCCCACCAGCGGCACCGACTTCAGCTTGAAGGACAGGAGCACCAGGAGCATCCACCCCCAGAGCATGATCGGCGTCGACTCCGAGAAGCCCTGGACCAGCAGCACCACGGTGAACAGGCTCGGAAGCAGGGTCAGCGGAGAGAAGGGACGTCGGGCGTGGAGATCCCAGCGGGGCCGGTCGACCGCGAAGAACCAGGAGCGCCACAGCAGGCTCAGGTACGCGATTCCCATCAGGATCACGCCCAGCACGCCGAGCTGGAACAGCACGTCGAGCCACATGTTGTGGGCGTGGAACACCGTGATGCCGTGATCCACGATCCAGTGGTCGAAGGCGGGGTCCGTCGGGATCCACGGACTGGAGAACCCGTTGCCGAACAGGGGGTGCTCCCGCACCCGCTCGAGCACCTTCGACCAGATCAGGTCGGAGCGGCCGGTGAGGTCGGAGCTGCGCCCGACCAGTCCGAGTAGCGGTTCGCGCAGCAGCCAGACGGCGGCGGCGGCCAGTGCTGTGCCGCCGATGGCCGTCACATAGATGCGCGTGCGGGCGCCCGGGGTGCGGGCGCGGCGCATCAGCAGCGCCACGAGGAGGACCAGCGCGGCGGCGGCCGCGCATGCGAGCGCGGTGACCGACGACGTACGCAAGAGGAAGTACGCCGCGAGCAGCATCCACAGGGCGAGCGTCGTGCGCCAGCGGGCGCGAGCGGCGAACAGCACGCCGAAGGTGATGATCGCGAACAGCGAGATGATCGCCAACAGGTTCGCGTTGCCGACGATGCCCTGGATCCGTCCGCCGTCGAAGAGGTTGTCCCTGACCCAGTACCACTGCGGGTCGATCTCCCCCTCCGGCACGGTCGCGAAGTTCGGCAGCAGCGGCCCGTGCAGGACGAGTGAGACCCACAGCTCGATCGCCAGCGAGAGCCCGAGGATCCACTTGAAGGCGGACGAGAGGGCCCGGATGATCTCGTGCCAGGTGAGCACGTGGGCGATGAACAGCCCGTTCACGGTGACGGCCGCCAGCAGCACCCAGGTGATCAGCGTCGGTCCTCGCCATTGGGACCACGCGACCGAGACCAGGGCGAGTGTCGCGTATCCCATCGCCGTCCACGGCAGGCGACGCCAGCGGAACGGCTGCGGGCGGTTCCGGGCGAGCATCGGGATACCGATGCCGAGCGTCGCGAGAGTGAAGACGACGAGGGTGACGGCGGCGCCCTCCATGCCGATGAGGTTGTACACCGCGGTGTGCGCGAAGGTCACGATGAGCACGAGGATCACATAACCGCGCAGCAGAAGGTGCCCCGTCGACTCGCGCTCCGGCGCCGAGGGCGGGGCTGTCACCGGGTGCTTGGTGTACTGGGCCATCGCGTTCAGGCTACCGCGCCGCGCTCGGCGCGTGCCTGAACGCCGCAGCGCGGCTCTACGCTGGTGGCATGCTGCTGAGCCTCACGAACGCACCCCGCGACTACGCCTGGGGATCCGACTCCCTCCTCGCCGGACTCGAAGGGCGCACGCCGACCGGTGCCCCCGAGGCGGAGGTGTGGTTCGGGGATCATCCCGGCGACCCCGCCGACGTCGCGGGTGGCGGTACCCTCGATCAGATCACTGGCGGCACGCTCCCGTACCTGTTGAAGCTGCTCGCCGCGGGCGGGCCGCTCTCGATCCAGGTGCATCCGACGATCGCGCAGGCGCGCGACGGCTGGGCGAGGGAGAGCGGGCTCGCCGCAGACGACCCGCAGCGCAACTATCGCGACGACAACCACAAACCCGAACTCATCGTGGCTCTCAGCGAGCGGTTCGAATCGCTGAGCGGCCTGCGCCCGGTGGAGGACACGCTCGCTCTGCTGGACCTGCTGGACGACAGCGACGGCGTCGCACAGCTCCGCGCCCGTCTCGGGGGCGGAGCCGATGAGCTGCGGGATGCCATCGGGTGGTTGCTCGGAGGCGACGTGCAGCGAGAGGTCGACGAGATCATCGCCGCGGTGGTGCGGGCAGCGGAGCGAACCGACACGGGGGAGTGGGGCACGACGCTGAGTGCCATCGCGGGCGTGGCGGCGAACTACCCGGGCGATCCTGGGGTGGTCGTGGCGCTGCTGATGAACCATGTCGTGCTGCGACGAGGAGAGGGCGTGTTCCTGCGCGCCGGCCTTCTGCATGCCTACCTCTCGGGTCTCGGCGTCGAGATCATGGCGGCGAGCGACAACGTGCTTCGCGGCGGGCTGACTCCCAAGCGCATCGACGTCCCCGAGCTGCTGGCGATCCTCGACCCGACGCCCGGTGAGGTCCCGGTGCTGCGGCCTGCGGAGGGCGACGCGGTCACGGTCTATCCGGTTCCCGTACCCGACTTCGCGCTCAGCAGGGTCACGGTGGAGGGCGCTCCGATCACGGTCGAGGTCTCGGGACCGACGATGGTGCTCGCGACCGCAGGGGCCATCACGGTCACCTCTTCGTCCGGCGAGGAAGTGCAGGTCCCCGTGGGAAGCGTGGCTTTCGCGGGCGGCGACGAGAGCATGCTCACCGTGTCCGGCGAGGGCGAGGCGTTCGTGGCCGGACCGGGGCGCTGAACGCCGCGCGCTCGCCGCGCCGCGACACGCCGATGGATCGTCATGAACCTTCAAGACCGTATTGAGGGTTTACGATCCGCGACTTGACCGGAGCGAATGACACGGGTGTAATTAGTCATGCGCACGGCCCGCCGGGGGGCGGAGACAGGGTTGGAGATCGAGATGACGGGATACCGTTCCGACGTACCGGAGAATTGGTTCGTCGATCCGATCAACCTCGGTGTTCCCGGGGTGCGACGCACGGACGCCGCCGACGACGACAACGCCCTCGCCTGGCAGGCCGACGCCCTCTGCTCGCAGACGGATCCTGAGGCCTTCTTCCCGGAGAAGGGCGGATCGACCAGAGACGCCAAGCGGATCTGCACCACCTGCGACGTGCGTGGCGAATGCCTCGAGTACGCGCTCAACAACGATGAGCGCTTCGGCATCTGGGGCGGACTCTCCGAGCGCGAGCGCCGCAAGCTCAAGCGTCGCGCCAGCTGATCGGCGTCGCGCCAGCTGATCGGCTGAGCCGGTCGCCGCGGGCTGCGGCCGCATCGCTTCGCAGGCGCGCCGCGTCCACTGCTCCAGGGCAGGTCTTGACACGCATAGGCTGACGACGTCATGCCAGCCCGAGTTCACGCAATCATCGTCGCGCGCCCCGGATCCTCGTCCCGCGCGCAACTCCTCCGCACTCTCGAAGCCGTTCGCTCCCAGACCTCGCCCGCCGAGGCGGTGACGCTCGTCATGTGCGGCGATGCATCTTCCCTGCGCGAGAGCGAAGCCGTCGCGGCCGTCGTCGAGGGGATCATCGAAGCTCGCACGACGACCTCGTTCGCTGAGGCGGTGGAGCTCGCGCGTCCCCGTGTGAACGCAGGCTCCGCGATCTGGCTGCTCGCGCAGGACACGGCTCCGCATCCGCGGGCGCTGGAGCGGCTCCGGGGAACGCTCGAGCGTTCGCCCTCCGCGGCGATCGTCGCGCCCAAGCTCGTCGCGACCGACAACGATCGGGAGATCGTCTCACTCGGTGTCAGCATGACGACGTTCGGTCGCTCGGTCGAACTCGCGGCAGGGGAACTCGACCAGGGACAGCACGACCGCATGGACGACGCGCTCGGTTCCGACGTGCGCGGCGTCCTCATCCGCGGAGAGGTCCGCGACGCGCTGCGACCCGATCCCGCGCTCGCCGGCGCCGACGAAGGCCTCGATCTGGGCGTCCGTGCGCGCCTGGGCGGCGGTCGGCTCGTGCTCTCACCGAGTGCGCGGGTCTCCGCGGCGCCGGGCGGTCCCGCCGCGCTGCCCTCCGGCCGATCCCGTCGCGCCTACGTCACCCGGCTGGCGCAGTTGCACCGGCGACTCGCATACGCCCCGGCGGGCGCGGTGCCGCTGCACTGGCTCAGTCTGCTCCCGCTCGCGCTGTGGCGCTCCATCACGCATCTCGTCGGCAAGCGGCCGGAAGCGGTGCTCCCCGAGTGGGGGGCGGCCCTCACCGCGATGCTGCGCGTCGGTGCGGTCGCGCGGTCCCGCTCGCGCATCCGCGCCTTCCGCTCTTCCACCTGGGCGAGCATCGCGCCGTTGCGGGTGACGTCGTCCGATCTGCGCCGGCGTCTCGATGACGGGCATGGCAGTGAAGGCGGTGCCGTCAGCGAACTCCGTTTCTTCTCCGGCGGCGGTGCCTGGGCCGTGCTCGCGGCGCTCGTCGTGAGCATCGCCTCCTTCACGACCCTGCTCGCGTGGCCGGCCCTCGGCGGCGGCGCGCTCCTGCCGCTGCGTCAGACCGTCTCGGCGCTCTGGAGCGATGCGGCGTGGGGCGCTCGCGGCACGGGGATTGGCCTCGTCGGCCCGGCAGACCCGTTCGCCGCGGTCGTGGCTGTGCTCGGCTCTCTGTGGCCGGCCGGACCGTCGTTCGTGATGGTGCTGCTGTGGATTCTCGCGCTTCCGCTCGCCGTCCTCGGAGGCTGGTTCGCTGCGACGCGAGTGACCGACCGGTCGGGGCTTCGTATCTTCGCCGGTGTCGCGTGGGCGCTGGCGCCCACCTTCCTCACTGCGCTCGTCGACGGCCGCCCGAGCGCCGTGCTGGTGCACCTCCTGCTGCCATGGCTCTTCCATTCCGCCGTGGTGGCGCACCGCTCCTGGGGTGCGGCCGGGAGCGCCTCCCTCCTGCTCGCCGCCGTGATCGCCTGCGCTCCGTCGTTGGCGCCCGCACTCGCGCTGCTGTGGGTCGTGGCGGTGGGTATCGTGCTCGGCACCGCGCAGTTCCGTGGGGCCGGACGTCTGCTGTGGCTCCTCGTGCCGACGGCCGCACTGTTCGCTCCACTCGTCTTCTGGCAGCTCGCACACGGGACGCCGTTGGCGATTCTGGGCGATCCCGGACTGGTGTGGGCGGGACCACAGGCGTCCGCCGACGCCGCGGGTCGGCTGGCGCTCGCCACCGGATTCCCCACCATGGACCTCGCGGGGTGGTCGTGGTTCGTTCCCGCGCCGATCGCTGCGTGGGCTCCGGTGCTGTGTGCGCCGATGGCTCTGCTCGCCCTCGGCGCGGCCGTCGCCCCCCGGTGGCGCGCGGGCATCACACTGCTCGTCGTCGCTCTGGCAGGCCTCGCGACGGCGTTCCTCGCCGTCGGCATCACGGTGAGCTTCGCGCAGGGCACCGGAGTGGCGATCTGGCCCGGCGCAGGGCTCAGCCTGGCCTGGGTCGGGG
>NZ_JBLVOH010000089.1:8396-9214 GCF_053543675.1 Microbacterium umsixpiens | reverse complement strand
GCGGGTGGCGGGGCCCGTGTAGACGACCTCGCTGATGGTGCCGGTGAGCGAGACCTCGCCCGCGGCGAGCGCCGCATCCGGTCCGATCAGCCGCATCCGCTCCGGGCGCACACTCATGGTCCGCCGGTCGCCGGTCAGGCTCTCGGCCAGCTCTCCGCCGATGAGGTTCGAGAGCCCGAGGAAGCGTGCGACGAACTCGGTCTCCGGGCGCTCGTACACATCGCGTGCGGTGCCGACCTGCTCGATCCGGCCGCCGTTGAACACCGCGACGCGGTCGCTGAGCGTGAGGGCCTCCTCCTGGTCGTGGGTGACGAAGATGAAGGTGATGCCGACCTCGCGCTGGATCTGCTTGAGCTCGATCTGCATCTGCTCACGGAGCTGCTTGTCGAGCGCACCGAGCGGCTCGTCGAGCAGCAGCACCTGAGGGCGCAGGATGAGGGCGCGGGCCAGGGCGATCCGCTGCCGCTGACCGCCGGAGAGCTGATGCGGCAGACGGTCGGCGACGTGATCGAGCCGCACCTGCTCCAGCGAGGTCTGGACCCGCGCGGCCCTGGCGCTCTTGCCCTCGCCGCGGACGCGCAACCCGTAGCCGACGTTGTCGGCGATGGTCAGGTGCGGGAACAGCGCGTAGTCCTGGAAGACGGTGTTGACCGGACGGGCGTGCGGAGGGGTCCTGGTCACGTCGACGCCGGAGAGGCGGATGCTGCCGGAGGTGGTGTCTTCGAACCCGGCGATCATGCGCAGCACCGTCGTCTTGCCCGAGCCCGACGGACCGAGCATCGACAGGAACTCGCCCGATGCGACCTCGAGGTCGAGGT
>NZ_JBLVOH010000089.1:7742-8376 GCF_053543675.1 Microbacterium umsixpiens | reverse complement strand
GGTCGCGGACGGCGGTGAACTCGCCGAACGACTTCGTGACGCCGCTCAGGGTCACCGTCCCGTCGGGACGGGCGGCCTCTGCGGCTGCGGGTGCTGCGGGTGCCGTGGCGATCATCTCGCGCTCCTCGGTCATCGTCGAACTCGGAAGATTCCCCAAAACATATAAACCCAGAGGTAATATGTCAACAGCGAGTTTCTTGGGTATGGTGAGCGCGGAAGGGAGAATCGCAGAATGGCATCGAGCTCGACGACGCATCCGACGCACGCCCCTGCCGACCCCTCCCCCGACGCGGAGCACGAACAGCCGCACCGCCTTCAGGGCGCACTGTTCCAGCCCATCGGCGACGAGGGCAGGGCGGAGCTCGTCGAGCGCCGCCTGGTCGACGCGATCACCCGCGGGCACCTCCGCGCCGGCGAGCGTCTCCCCTCCGAAGCCGACCTCAGCAAGAGCCTCGGCGTCGCTCCGGTGACCGTGCGCGAAGCGCTGCTCGCGCTGCGGGGGCGCGGCCTCGTCGTGACCCGACGCGGACGGAACGGCGGCAGCTTCGTCGCCGCACACGCCGATCCCCTGACGTTCGCGCGGGAAGCGGTGCGGCGCACCTCGCGCCTCGCCCTGCGCGACCTCGGCGCGCAC
>NZ_JBLVOH010000089.1:0-7722 GCF_053543675.1 Microbacterium umsixpiens | reverse complement strand
GGCGCGCACTACGCCGCCATCACCGGTGCGTGCGTCCGCCTCGCGGCGAGGCGCGCCGACCCCAGCGAGACGCAGCGGGTGCGCCGTCGGATGGACCGGATCGACGAGCTCGACACCGAGGCGCAGCGCCGGCTGCTCGACGACGTGCAGATCGAGATCGTGGCCCTCAGCCAGTCCGCGCGACTGACTCGCGAGCAGATGAAGCTGCAGGCGGAGCTCTCGCCCTACCTGCGTCTCGTCGCGCACGAGACCGAGAATCTTCGACGGCAGGGTGCGCACCTCGCCGCCGTCATCGACGCCGTGGAGGCCGGAGACCCCGACGCCGCCGGGGCGAGGACCGAGCTCATGGCCGCCGAGACCATCGACGCGCTGATCCGGCTCCAGGCCGCGAACGGTTAGTTCCGAAGACCCGCATCGACGTGCACAGGAGGACGCGATGAACACAGCAACCGACACCGCCACCCAGGCCGCGGCCGCGATCGTGGAGGACTACTTCGCAGCGCCCGTGCGGGCCCTGGTCGACTGGGTGGGCCCGTTCGCCACCCAGGTCGCCGAGGCCAGGGCCAGCGGACCGCTCACCCGCTCGAAGATCGATGCCCTGGTGCGACCGCATGCCCTGAAGACACTCGACCTGCGCGGCGTGCCCGTGTACGGCGCCGGGTTCATCGCGGCGATCGATCTGCTCGCCGACGCCCACAGCCACCTGGCGTGGTGGCAGGGCGACGACCGACGGCAGCTCGTGCTCGCCTCGCAGTCGCTCAACAAGGAGAACATCGACTACAGCGCGCTCGAGTGGTACCGCGTGCCGATGACCACCGGGGAGCCGCATGTGGCCGGCCCCTACGTCGACTACCTCTGCAGCGACGAGTACACGATCACGATCGCTGTGCCCGCCGATGTGGACGGCGAGCGGATCGGCGTCGCCGGACTCGATCTGCTCGTCTCGGCGGTCGAGCGGGACCTGACCCACCGGTTCGCCGCGCTGGGCAGCGAGGTCACGCTGACGAACGGCGTCGGACGCGTGGTCGTGTCGACCGATCCGCGATGGGCGACCGGCGACTCGGTGCGCGGCAGCGGTCTCGCCGACCTCCCGCGCGTCGCCTGCCCCACCGTCGCGCTCGATGTGATCGTCGGCTGAGGAGCGCTAGCGGGCGCCGGACCCCCGGGCGGCATCGCGGGTACCGTGCCGCGGATCGTCGCGGACCGGCACTTGACCAATGGTAACCTCCTGGTTACCATTCTGAGCATGGACATCTTCGCGGCGATCGCCGATCCGATCCGTCGCGATCTGCTGCGTCGGCTGGCAGCGGGCCCCGCGCGCGTCGTGGACCTCGCCGACCGGCATGACATCTCACGACCGGCGATCAGCAAGCACCTGCGCATCCTGACCGACGCCGGGCTGACCCGCGGCGAACACCACGGTCGCGAGCGCCACTACTCGCTCGAGATCGAGCCGCTCGCCGTGGTCGGCGATTTCCTCGCGGAGCTGGTCGCCGGTCGCGCACCCGTGACGGCGCAGCACCTGGACGCGCTCGACACCGAGGTTCATCGCGCGGGCCGCGACCGTCGCCGCGCCGCATCCGCATCCCTGAGTACGGAGGAGAACATCGCATGAACCCGACCGGAGTCTTCGACGCCGAACGGCGCACCTTATCGCTGCAGCGGGTCTTTTCTGCACCCGTCACAGACGTCTGGGCGAGCATCACGGAATCCGACCGACTCGCACGCTGGTTCGGCACCTGGACGGGCGACCCGTCGACGGGGCGGGTCCTGGTCACGATGAATGCCGAGGCTGCGCCCATCCCGCCCGCCCCCTACGACATCCACGTGTGCGAGCCGCCGCATCGCCTCGACGTCAGTGCCGTCGATGAGTACGGCGCCTGGCGGCTGGTCGCCGAGCTGGTCGAGGCAGACGGGCGCACCGCCCTCACCCTTCGGCAGGAGGACGTCGACCCCGGCACGTTGGGCGAGACGGGCCCCGGCTGGGAGTGGTACCTGGACCGATTGGTCGCCGCGTCCACCGATCGACCGCTGCCCTCTCTCGACGACTTCGACACGGAGTACATGCCGCTGGCCGCGGCCTACGCGGCGATGCCTGCCTGACCGCGGCGCGGCGAGCGGTCGGGGGCGTGCGTACGTCGGTGGCACCGGGCACGATGGGGGCATGACCGACGGCTACGATCCGGAGTTCCTCGGAGCGACCCTCCCCCTTCCACGCCCGACGCAGCCGGTCCGCCCGCTCCCCTACCCGCGCTTCACGGTGCTGCTGGATCCTGAGCGGCGTCTCGCGGCGGCGACCGCGGTGAACATCGACGGCGCGACTCTGCAGGATCTCCCGCGCACCGGCGAGTGGCGCCTCGACGAACGGGCGCCGTCCGCCGAGCAGACCGGCCCCGAGGTGTATGCGCGCAACGACCTCGACCGCGGGCACCTCGTGCGGCGGCGCGATCCGGGATGGGGGTCGGTCGAGACGGCCCGCGCCGCCACCGAGGCGACCTTCTTCTACCCGAACGCCGCTCCGCAGGCCGCCGGCTTCAACCAGTCGAAGGAGCTGTGGCTCGGCCTCGAAGACCACGTTCTCTCCTACGCCGAGGCGACCGATCAGCGGGTGTCAGTCTTCACCGCGCCGGTCCTCGCCCTGGACGACCCGGCGTACCGCGGCATCCGGATCCCGTTGCGCTTCTGGAAGATCGCCGCCTGGCAGGGCCCCGACGGACTCGCGGCCGCCGGCTTCGTGCTCGACCAGTCCGAGCTCGTCGACACCCGCGAGGGCGTGTTCGCCGTGCCGCCCCTGGGTGCCTTCCGCACGTTCCAGGTGCCGATCGCCGACATCGCCGCTCTGACCGGCATCGACCTCGGACCCTTGACCGGATCGGATGTGCTCGGCGCTCAGACCGCGCTGCCGGAGCGGTGGCGGACGTTGACAAAGAACAACGACATCGCCCTCTGAAGCCGCCATCGACGTGATTACGACGTTGTATCATCAAGGACGGTGATGACGTCTGGGAGGTCGTATGGCAGCCACCCTCCACGACGTGGCGAATCTCGCCGGCGTCTCGATCAAGACCGTCTCCAACGTCGTGAACGACTACCCGCATGTCAAGGAATCGACGAGGACCCGCGTACGCCAGGCGATCGAAGAGCTCAACTACCAGCCCAATCTTTCGGCACGCTCTCTCCGCTCCGGACGGAGCGGCGTGATCGGGCTCGTGCTCCCCGAACTGAGCCTCAGCTACTTCGGGGAGCTCGCTGACGCGGTCATCGCCGAGGCGGAGAGACACGGTCTCGTGGTACTCATCGAGAAGACCGGCGCCGACCGTGACCGCGAGATCGCCGTCCTGACGAGCCCACGCATGCAGCTCACCGACGGCCTCATCTTCAGCCCGCTCGGCATGGGGCAGGCGGATGCTCAGCACTTCGAGGTCGACTTCCCGGTGGTGCTCCTCGGCGAGCGCATCTTCGGCGGTCCTGTCGATCACGTCACCATGCGCAACGTCGAGGCCGCGCAGGCGGCGACGGAACTGCTCCTGAAGGCCGGCCGCCGACGCATCGCTCTCGTCGGCGCACACGTCGATGAGGATGTGGGATCCGCCGCCCTGCGCACGCAGGGCTACGAGCAGGCCCTCGCCGCCGCCGGCATCGAGGTCGATCAGTCGCTCGTGCGGTATACGACGCTCTGGCACCGGTCGAACGGAGCTGAGGCGATCCGAGACCTTCTGAGCGACGGCGTCGAGTTCGATGCCGTCTTCGGGCTCAACGACGCGCTCGCGCTCGGAGCGATGCGAGCTCTCCAGGAGGCGGGCCTCCGCATTCCGGATGACGTCTCGGTCGTGGGCTTCGATGACATCGACGAGGCCCAGTACACGCTCCCGAGCCTGTCGACGATCGACCCCGGTCGGGAGCAGATCGCCGCTCTCGCCGTGGAGCTGCTCCTCACCCGCATCCGTGACGGCGCCGGTCGGCCGTCCGACCCCCGCGAGGTGCTGGTCGACTTCGAGGTGGTCGTACGCGAATCCGCCGTCCCGTCGGACTGACCCGGGTCGGGACACAGGCGCGGAGCGGCCGATGTCTCCGACCGCCCCGCGCCCTGCTTTACTCCCGCATCACTCCCGTGTCACTGGATGCCCTCCTTGATGAGACGCCACTCCTGGCACGCCGCCCCGGTCGGACCCCACTGCTGCGCGACCGCGCCGTCGGCCGTCGAGCACGAACCGATCTCAAGGAGCTTCGCACTGTTCGCATTGGCGATGGTCCAGTAGCCCGCACTGTTGGGTGACAGGTTCCAGCGCTGGGTGGCGGTGCCGCTCGCCGACCGCTGGACCGCGTCGGTGCCGTCAGCAGTGGAGGCGCCGGGGATCTCGAGGAGCTTCCGGCTGTTCTTGTTCACGAGTTCGAACGTTCCCCCCGTCGCGGGCTGCACCTTCCAGATCTGCGTGGCATTCGCCGTCGGCCCCCACTGCCCGGCGGGAGCACCGTCGGTCGTGAGCGCGGACAGGATCTCGAGCACCTTGCCGCTGTTGCGGTTCTGCACCTGGAAGGTCGCCGGCAGGGTCGTTCCACTCTTGTGGAGCTGGATCTGGTCCAATTCAGCGAAGGTCCCCGAGTAGGCGAACCGCACGGTGTTCGACCCGGCGTTGAGGGTGACGGTCTTCTGTGCCCAGAGGTAGCGCCCCCAGTCAGCGGTGGCGGGATAGCTGATGTTCGTCGCGGTCCCTCCGTTCACCGAGACCGCGTGACCGCTCGTGGAACCCATGCCGTTGGCGTACCGGACATTGAGGTCGTATGTACCCGCCTGCGGAGCATCGACGGTGAAGGTCACCGTGCTGTCCGCGAAGTTGATGTTGCCGACCTTGCTCCCGTTCGAGGCGTCGCCGTGCGTGACGAGCGTGGTGTTCGTCCGCGCGGCGTTCTCCGCCTCGTAGGCGGTCGCGGTGAGCGGGATCGTCCCGACCCGGATGTCGTTGTAGAGGTAGGTCTGACTAGGGTTCGACGGATTCGCGCGGTAGTTGTCGACGTTCACCGCCTGGTACAGCGTGCGTCCGTCCGGGCTGTAGTCGATCCCCTGCGCGAAGCCGGTGATCGAGCTCGGACCGTTGAACGTCACCGCGAAGGGCAGTCGCTCCCACGGACCGGCGCCGAGGTTGTAGTTGACGAAGAAGTTCTGGCCGCCGTCGAGGTTGCCGGCGGCATCGAGCCCCCACTTCGAGGCGACGACGATCATGCCCTTCGGCCCTCCGGTAGGCACCCACTTGACCGTCGGGGACGAACCGATTCCGCGGCCGTCGGCGAGTTCGACCGGTGTACCCAGACTCGTCGTCGTTCCCCAGTTGAGGCCATCGGGCGACTTCTTGAAGAACACCGGCGAGGCGTTCGAGAAGGCGTATCCCTGTGCATTCACCACTTCGTAGGTCGCGATGTACGAGCCGTCGGGCAGCTTGTCCACCGTGATCATCCCGGGGCGATGCGTGGAGTCGGTCGGCGCGGACACGTTCGAGAGCGCGCCCCATGTCTGACCGCCGTCGAGCGAGCGCCGGTAGGAGACGGCCTGGAGCACGCCGTTCGCCTTCTGCCGCTCGTCCGAGAAGTAGGCGACGAGTCCGCCCCCGCCATCGATCGCCAGCGTCGGCTCCCAGACGGTCGTGGTCGTCGACGTCGAGGAGGGGTCGTAGATCGCCGGCCCACCCGTGTCGATCGTGCTCACGTAGCTCCAGGACACTCCTCGGTCGGTGCTCTTGTAGACGACCAGCTTCGTCACCGACGACGCGGCGTTGCGATCAGCGGGCCTGATCTGGCCGGTGAGCAGGATCGTGCCCGCCGCGAGGTTCCCCGTCGTCTGCGGAACCTCGAAGAGGAACGGCTGCGCCAGGCGGTCGAGCTGCGTCGTGCTCTCCTGCCCGGCGATCCCGGGGAACTGCAGCCCCGGGTTGACCGCCGAGATCTTCTGCCAGCTCGTGCCGTCGTTGGTGCTGCGGAAGATCGGCCACTCCTGGTGGCACGCCAGGGCCGGGTTCGCGAGGCAGGCCTGCGTGTCCGTCGTGGGGTTGGAGCTCGGGTTGACGTCCTTGATCAGACGCCCGTCGTCGAACGTGTTCAGGAGCGTCCCGTTGGAGGTGCCGTTGTGCTTGAGGGCGATGATCTTCGCGTAGGCAGTGCCCGTCGCGTCTCCGCCCTCATCGTTGAACGACGAACCGTCCGGTGGGGCGTACACGAGCGATCCGTTGCCCGTCGTCACCGCCTGAGCCGATGTCGCGACGAATCCCGTCGCCACGAGTGCCAGCGTCGCGGCGATGGCGGACAGTCCTGCCAGCCTCCCGCGAGATCTCTGTTCCGATAACCGCTTCATTGCGTCCTCCGAGGTTGGGGTCCTGACGCGGAGATCCCCATCAGGATTTACATCGTTGTAAATGGAGAATTGCACAACGTTGTAAATCAGTCAAGAGCCGCGACGATCAGGCCCGGGTATGCCGCAGGAACGCGTCCGCGACAGGTGTGCGATACCGCTGGAGCACACCATCGCCGTCCTCTTCGAGCGCCCACAGTCCCATGGAGAGGCGGTAGTCCATCGGCTTGCCGTCTCCCGGGCGATAGGACCACTCGACCATGTCCGTGATGCACCACCATGTGTATCCGATGACGTCGACACCCGTCGCACGAAGATCCTCCACCGCTGCGATCGACGCATCCATCCAGGCGATCCGCTCTTCGACGGTGCCGGTGTAACTCGTCTCGGTCAGGAAGACGGGCCGCTCGTAGCGCGCGGCGAACGACTCGATGACGTCGGCCAGCCCTTCGGTGCCGGCGTCGAGGCGCGGCCGGAGGTCGCGGGGACCCCCGGTGTGCACCACCCCTGCTTCGAAGACCTCCGTGGAGTGCTGCGGGTAGTAGTTGACGCCGACCACGTCGGGGATCGCCGTGTTCTCGCTGGCCCAGGCGAAGTCCTCGTCGGTGAACCCGTTCTCCCGCAGGTACGGCACGAGCGGGTGATCGCCGCCGACGCGTCCCATCACGAGGTCCTGCACGATGTATGCGCGATGCCGCAGGTGCTCATGAGTGTCGCTGTGCGCGGCGGTGTCGCCCGCGAACCGGAAGGAGGCCTCGACGTGCACGAAGTCGGCATCCGGATCGACGGCAGCGATCGCCCGCTGCGTTGTGACGATCCCGCGTGAGATCCCTCGAAGAACCCCGACGAAGCCGCGATCCCCGGAGCGGTACGGCGGCCACTGCGCGAACTCGCCGCAGTACATGATGTTCAGAAGCGGCTCGTTGAGCGGTGTGTAGTGCCGGATCCGACCTCGATACCTTTCTGCGACGGCGGCCGCGTATTCGGCGACGCGCTCCGGGTACTCCGGATTGACGAACTGATCCTCGAGCCAGAGCGGTGTCCCGTAGTGGACGAGGTCGGCGATGAGCTCGATCCCCAGCTCGTCGAAGCGGTCGATGACTCCATCGAGCCACTCCCAGTCCCACTCTCCCGGCGCCGGGTTGACGCGATACCAGGGGATCCCCCACCGCACCATCTCGCTTCCGACTTCGGCGCAGTAGCCGAGATCCTCCGACCAGAAGCGGTAGTGCTGCATGAGTTCGTACTCATCCAGCGCACGCTCACCCGGCCGTGTCTGAGGGATGAAGGTGTCCTCCACTCCCATCGCGAATCGCAGGCGTCCGTCCTCGAACCAGTTCACGTCGTCGTCCTCTTTCTCGGATCCGAGGATCCGTTTGGCT
>NZ_JBLVOH010000088.1:7802-9020 GCF_053543675.1 Microbacterium umsixpiens | reverse complement strand
GATGGGGCCCTGGGGCGGCTATCTCGTACTCTTGGCCTGGACCGTCGTCCTGTTCACCGCAGCCGCGATCGTGCTCAGACGCCGGGACGCATGACAGCATTCGGGCGGCGGTCCGAACTCCGGGCTGCCGCCCCGACCCCGCAGAAGGAACAGCACGCAGGACGGATGCTCGAGAAGATGCGCTGGTTCACCTCACACCCGTTCGTCGTCGACGTGCTGGTGGTGATCGCCGCCGTCGCGCTGCAGGTTCTCGCCTTCGCCCTGGCCGGGCAGGGTCCGCTCTGGCCCGGTGCCCTGATCGCCGTCGTCTCATCCGTACCGCTGTTCTGGCGTCGCCGATCACCGTTGCTCGCACTCTGCGCGACGGTGTGCGTCGCCGCCCTCGCCGTCTGGGTGCTCCCCGGCGTCGGGGCGCTGAGCTTCCCGTTCGCGTTCGCGCTCTACACCGTCGCCGCGACTCGCCCCTTTCCGCGCGCTGCCCTCGGGTACGCGATCGGCGTCTGCCTTCCTGCGCTGAGTGCCTTGGCGCTCTTCCTGACGAACGGGGTGGCGTTCTCACCGCTGTTCCTCGACCCGCTCGCCCTCGTCGCGCTGTCGCTGGGGCTGGCCGTGAAGAACCGCCGGCAACGTCAGGAGTCACACGCGGCGCTCGTGGAACAGCGGTTGGAGAACGCGCGGGTCAGCGAACGGAACCGGATCACCGCCGAGATGCACGACGTCGTCGCCCACTCGATCTCGATCATGATCGCCCTCGCGGACGGCGCATCGACCGGGTGGCAGAAGCATCCCGACCGTTCCGCAACCGCGCTGCGGAACCTGGGCGACGTCGGAAGAACCGCGCTCAGCGACATGCGTCGCATCCTTCACCTGCTCCGAGACGACGACGACGAACTCGCAGAAGCACTGCATCACTCCGGCCATAACCTCCCCGCCCTGGAAGAACTCGTCGACGTCTTCCGCGCTGCGGGACTCCCCGTGCACCTGATCCGCGTCGGAAAAGCGATACCGAACGATCCCACCCTGGCGACCACCGTCTACCGAATCGTCCAAGAGGGCCTGACGAACGCGCTGCGCTATGCCGAAGGAGCCACCCGCGTCGAAGTGCGAGTCGAATCCGACGCGGCCAGGATCGCGCTCATGATCACCGACGACGGACACGCGCCGGCAGCCGGGGCGCCGAGCCAGGGCAGCGGCAGAGGGCTCCGCGGCGTCGCGGAA
>NZ_JBLVOH010000088.1:0-7764 GCF_053543675.1 Microbacterium umsixpiens | reverse complement strand
CGAGCGGACGACTCCCCACCGGCGGGTGGCGAACGACCGCGACCCTGCACCTCGACGACGAAAGCCGAGCCGATCCCTCATGACTCCGCCACCGATCCGCGTCCTGGTCGTCGACGACCAGCCCCTCGTGCGCATGGGCAACGCGCTCGTGCTCGACAGTGCCGACGACATCGACGTCATCGCCGAAGTTGGCAGCGGCGAAGAGGCCGTCGCCCTGGCAGCGGAGCTGCGCCCCGACGTCGTGCTCATGGACGTGCGCATGCCCGGCATCGGTGGCATCGAAGCCACCCGACGGATCACGACCGAAGACTCCCGCATCAAGGTCATCGTCTTCACGACCTTCGACATCGACGAGTACGCCTTCGGCGGGCTCCATGCAGGTGCGAGTGCGTTCCTCCTCAAGAGCGCCACGCCCGAAACACTCACCGCGGCCGTGCGCACCGTTGCCGCGGGTGACAGCGTCGTCGAACCGCGCATCACGACCCAACTCATCGACCACTACGTGGAGCGCGACGCGACTCCGGTCACCGGCAGCCCGCCCTCACCCCTCGACCGTCTCACTCCTCGCGAGTACGACGTCTTCCTCGCGATCGCCACGGGGCTCTCGAATCCGGAGATCAGTGCGCGACTGCACCTCACTCCGGCGACGGTGAAGACCCACGTCAACCGCGTCTTCGCCAAGCTTTACCTCAGAGATCGCGTCCACGCGGTCATCCTCGCGTACAAGCTCGAGGTGCTGTGAGACCCTTTTCCGGCTGAATCTACGACTCCTGATCAGGATCCACGACGGCACTCGCCTCGAGCTCGCGAAGGCGTTTCAGCTGCGCCCACGGCCAGAAGGCGATCCACGCGATCGAGACGATCGAGGCCCCCATGATCATCGAAGCGATATCCATACGATCCACGCTACGAAACCGGATGCTCGCGAGCATCCCCCGAGCGACGGACTTGAGGCCCTGGGTTCCTGCCAACCCGCGACGGCATGGATACGTCAGGCTGCCCAGCGGCAGATGCCTCACACCGCGTCGACGGGCCGTCTGTCTCCTCGAGTGTTCGGCGTGCTGATCACAAGGAATCGTGTCTCCGTGTTCCCCGGGTTGAAGAACCGATGCGTGAGTCCGGGCGGGATATCGACGCCCTGTCTGGGGGCGAGTTCCACGACCCCCTCGGCCGTCTGCATCTGAGGCATTCCATCGAGCACGTAGAAGAACTGCGTGGCGGTGTCGTGCACATGCCACTCTTCGCCGGCACCGGCCGGCACTCGCTCCTCGATCACGGACAGTCCAGGACTGTCGAGCAATCGCCACCCATCGGAGACCTCGCCCCACACATAGTGATCAGCGTTCGAGACGTCGACGGGTTCGCGCATCTTCCGATCCTCGCAGACACGCTCAGGCGACGGGGGCGGTCAACGGATCGGGCTCGAGCCGGCCGCGGCCGTTGTCGCTGACGGTGGACAGGCCCTCACGGGCCCAGTACTCGAAACCGCCGATGAGCTCACGCACGTTCGAGTAGCCGAGGGTTGCCAGAGTGAGCGCTCCGCGCGTGCTCCCGTTGCAGCCCGGACCCCAGCAGTAGACGACGATCGGAACGCCCTTGTCGGGGGCGAAATCAGCGATGCGCCCCTCGAGTTCCGCGTTCGGGATGTGCACCGCGCCGGGGATGCGACCCTGGCTCCAGGATGCGGCCGACCGGGTGTCGATGACGAGCGGTGCGGTACCGGCCGCGCGGTCGGCTGCGAGGTCGGAGGGGTCGATCTCGAAGGCGAGTTTGGCGGCGAAGAAGTCGGCCGCGGAGAGGGAGAGGGTCATGGATCAATCGAAACATCCAGGCCGCGGCAGGTGAAGGGAGGTTCGACGGCGTATGCCCGTCGCGACGCCGTTTCCAACGGTAGAGTTCGTCGTATGCCCGCGAATTCACGGTTGGATCTGGATAAGACCGACCATGCCATCATCGCGACGTTGCAGGACGATGGACGGATGAGTGTCGCGCAGCTCGCGCGGGCAGTTGCCCTCTCGCCCAGTGCGACCGCGGACCGCTTGCGCCGCCTCACCGACGCTGGTGTCATCACCGGCTACTCCATCACGGTGGACCCCGAAGCGCTCGGCTACACGATCACGGCATTCGTACGGCTCGCCTATCCCTCAGGTAACTACAAGCCGTTCCACGACCTCGTCGACAATCTCCCCGAGATCGTCGAGGCTCACCATGTCACGGGCGCCGACTGCTTCATCATCAAGGTCCTCGCCCGATCGATGCGAGACCTGGAGCGCATCACCGGCAGTCTCGCCACACTCGGCGGCGTGACGACCAATGTCGTCTACTCCAGCCCGGTTCCCTCGCGGCATATCATCCCCGCATAATTGGCGCCCGATTCACGGGCCCCGGCGCGTGGGTCGGGCACGTGACGAAGGCCCCGCTTCCCAGTGTTTCCAAGGGGAGTCGGGGCCTTCGTGGTGGCGGTGACGGTGGGATTTGAACCCACGGTAGGGGGTTACCCTACACAACTTTTCGAGAGTTGCACCTTCGGCCGCTCGGACACGTCACCGCGGAATAGCTTACGCGACGCGGGGCGAGCGCGCGAATCGAGCGATGCGGGTCACCAGGCGGCGGCGACCTCGGCGTGGGTGCGTAGGATGACGTCGGTCGAGCCGGCGGGTGCGCGGCCGATGCCGCACTCGGTCGCGACGCCGAACTCGGCCGCATACGGAGTGGCTGCGGCGATGCGGCGCGCGGCCCCTTCCGCGCCGTCCTCCCGGTGCACGAGCCCGAGGTACAGCTCGTTCACGGGCGCGAGGTCGGCGAGCGGCGCGAAGTAGGCGGCATCGTCGTGAGCGATCGGCACGGGCAGGTGCAGCCACGTGAGCGGGCGGGCGGATGCCGCGGCCACGGCGTTCGCGTAGCGGACGAGGTTCGCGGCATCGGTCGGCTCGAAGAAGTGCTTCTCCCCCGCGTCGCCGTAGCAGAGGTGCACGCCGACCTCGACGTCTGCGGGCACGGCGTCGACCAGGGCGGCGAGGCGCGAGACCAGACCGTCGAACGGGTCGCCGGGCCACCACGCCTCCATCACCGCGCCGTAGCCGGCCGCGCGTTCGATGATGCCCATCTCGCTGGCGACGTCCCATTGCACCGCGAGGTCGTCGTGCGGGATCGCCGCGAGGATCTCATCGAGTTCACGGAGGATCGCGGCGGTGTAGACGGGTTCGATCGCGGCCCGGTCGTCGCCGTGGAAGAACGAGGAGATCACGGCCAGCGGGGTCGGCAGCGACACCTGGAATCGGATGCCGGCGGGCACTGCTCCCTCGGCGCGGAGGCGCGCGAACACGGCGTACGACTCGATCGCGGCGGCGGCGTAGCCGAGCGGCGGCAGGGCGATGCTCGCGGCATCCACTCCCTCGGCGATGCGCAGGCCGCGTGCGTCGATCCCCGCGGGGAACGGGATGGGCTCGTCGCCGATGCGCTCGATGCCGTCGGCCCGGCCGATCACGTCGGGCTGGAACATGATCCAGTGGAATCGCTTGCCCACCTCGCCGTCCGGGATGCGGCGAAGCCGGTCGCCGAGCAGCTCCGCCGCCGTGCGCATCGTGGTCTCGGCGTCGTCGAAGTTCACACTGCCCACGAGGAGGGCGCCCTGCGGCTGAGTCATGCCCTCAGAATATCGGCGCGCAGGACCGGCACCCTCGCGCTTTTGCACGGCAGCATCCCCCCGCGAGAGCACGCGAACCGGGTTAGGATTGCCTAAGAACCCGCCGCCTGTGGGGGCAGCGATGACGGGAAGGGTACTCATCATGGGCTTCATCACGTCCGAGGCACTGGCCGAGACGGGCTACGTCGTCCTCGACGACCACACGTCGGCCGCCGATCCGGCCGAATGGCTCGATCTGGAGTACGTCGGGTGGCGCTCCTCGGGAATCACGCGCTTCGCCCCGCTCACCAGCTACGCAGGCGACGTCGACTGCAACGGCTTCTGGAACCACACCCCGCCGCGGGCCGACAAAGACGGCGTCTGGGTCGAGTCGCAGATCGCGATCGCCCCCACGCTCCAGCGCCGGGCACAGGAGCCGGGCGCCGGCATCGGCCGCTGCCGCGTGATCGAGCTGCAGCCCAACGAGTACGCCGACGCGATCTACAACCTGCATCAGGACGACAACAACCGCCTCAACGAAGAGGGAACCGGGTGGGTGGTCCGCGGGTTCTTCAACCTCTCGGACGACACCGAGTCGATGCTGATCCTGCGCTCAGACCGCTTCGACCCGGCCACCGAGATCCGCCTGCCGCTGCGCGCGGGCTCGCGCATCATCGTCGACACCCAGCGCTTCTGGCACGCGGTCTGGCACCGCGGCACCGCCCCGCGCTACGCCCTCATCACGTCGTGGACGAGCGGACCCGAGCTCGACGCGTACATCGCCGCGAACCACGGCGACCCGCATCCGCCGACCGTCGACCTCGACCCGCAGTTCGTCGACGACGCGCAGGTCGAGCTGCACCGCCGAATCGAGGAGCGCCGCCGCGCCTTCGAAGCACAGGGCATCGTGATGGAACCGCCCGTCGACATGAGCGTCTGACCGCTCGTGTCCGGAACGCCCGACGCTACCCTCGGCTCATGACCTCCGCCGCCGTGCTCACCGTGTCCGACCGCGGTGCGGCCGGCACCCGCGCCGACACCGCCGGTCCCCTCGCCGTCGCCGCACTCCGCGACGCGGGGTTCGACTGCGCCGATCCTGTGATCATCCCCGACGGAGCGGATGCCGTCGAGCAGGCGCTGCGCGGACTCCTCGCCCGCGGTCTGCGGCTCATCGTCACCACCGGCGGCACCGGCATCGCCGCGCGCGACGAGACCCCCGAGGGCACCGCGCGCGTGCTCGAGCGACAGCTTCCGGGAATCCCGGAGGAGCTGCGGCGGCAGGGGGCCACGAAGTTCCCCGCCGCGCTGCTCAGCCGCGGCCTCGCCGGCACCGCTCACGGCGCGCTGATCGTGAACCTCCCCGGTTCGCCCGGCGGTGTCGCCGACGGCATGCCGGTCATCCTGTCGGTCGCGGAGCACGTGATCGCCCAGCTCGACGGAGAGGACCACCGATGACCGTCACCCTTGCCGCGATCAGCGACACGGCCCTGTCTCTCGATGCGCACCTCGCCGCGGTGGACGACGCCCGCGCGGGTGCGGTCACGACGTTCCTCGGACGCGTCCGCGACCACGACCCGGATGCCGCCGGCGAGGTCGTCGCCCTCGAGTACTCCTCGCACCCGGATGCCGAGCGCATCCTTCGCGACCTCGCCGAACGCGCCGTCGCCGCAGGTGTCAGCGGAGAGGCGATCGTCGCCGTGAGCCACCGCATCGGCCGCCTGCCCGTCGGCTCGGCCGCTGTCGTCGTCGCGGTCGCCGCCGCACATCGCGACGAGGCGTTCGTGGTGTGCCGCGAGATCATCGAGGCCATCAAGCGCGAGCTCCCGATCTGGAAGCGTCAGGTCGAGGCCGACGGCACCACCGCCTGGAAGGGCATCGGAGGCTGAGCCTCAGCCTCCGGCGAACGGAGGCAGCACGTCGACGGTCCCCACCCCCGCCAATGCGAAGTCGTCGTCCACCCTGGCGCCGTCCACGAGCAGCGCACAGCGGTCGAGGATCGCTCCGAGTGCCGGATGCGCGTCCACCAGCTCGGCCCGCAGCGCGCCGAGGGTCACCGCATCCGTGGGCTCATTCGCCCGCCCCGCCGCATCCTCCGCTGCCGCGAAGTACCGCACCGTCGCCATCAGCTCTGCTCCTGCGCCGCATGCGCGTTCGCGAGCTCGACGATCGCGGCCACCGCCGCGCGCACGTCGTCGGGTGAGCCGCCCGCACGTCCGGCGACCAGGCCGGCGACGAAGGCACTGAACGGCGCAGCCGGGCGCGCGACCCCGTTCGCGACGTCTCGGGCGAGGTCGAGGATCAGCCCGACCGGCACATCCTCCTCACCCAGGTCGAATCGTTCGCGCAGCTCGGCTGCCCAGGCGTCGAGCGCCTCCGGAGGAAGAGTGCGGCTGTTCTCGGTCATGGCGTCTCCTCGAATTCCTGTCGTGCACGAGCCAGATCGGCGGGCACGTCGATGTCAGCGGTGATGCCCTCCTGGTCGACGATCCACTCGATGGCGAGGCCACCGAGGAGTGCGTGGACCGAGGCATTGCGGTCGGTCTCGATCACGTCGAGCGCGCCGCGGACCGATGCCGTGCGATACAGGCCGGCCAGCCACTGCGGCTGCCCGTCTGCAGAGAACACGACACCGTCGACGGATGCCGCTGCCCCCGCATCATCGGCGCGGTGGGAGAGCAAGCCGTGCACGACCGCATCCGGTCGCGCGAGGTCCCCGGCGATGATCAGCACCCTCTCCGCCGGCATCCGCGCGAGTCCCGCAGCGATCCCCGCCACCGGGCCGCCGAGCGGCGGCTCCTCCCGCGTCCAAAGCACGTCGGCCGACTCCTCGAGCACCGGCCCGACCGCCACGATCGGGCCCACGCCCGCATCGACCAGCGCCTCCACGGTGCGAGTCAGCAGCGATCGCCCCTCCAGCGTGAGAAGAGGCTTGGCGATGCCGCCCATCCGACGCCCCTCGCCGCCGACGAGCAGCACGGCGCCGACCCCGGCGTGCGACGACGTGGTCACTCCCCGGGCCTCCGCCAGGACCCGCTGCGCCCACCCTCCTTGGCGACGATGCGCACGTTCTCGATCGTCACTGCGCGATCCACACCCTTGATCATGTCGACGACGGCGAGAGCGGCGACCGAGACGGCGGTGAGCGCCTCCATCTCGACCCCGGTGCGGTCGGCCGTGCGCACGGTCGCGCTGATCCGGATCCCCGCGTCTTCGATGTCGAGGTCGACGACCGCGCCGTGCACGCCGATGACATGCGCGAGCGGCAGCAGTTCCGGCGTGCGCTTGGCCGCCTGGATGCCGGCGATGCGCGCCACCGCGAGCACATCACCCTTGGGCACGGTGCCGTCACGGAGCAGTGCCACCGTCTCCGGCGCGCAGCGCACGAAGCCCGCGGCGGTCGCGGCCCGCACGGTCGGCTGCTTCTCGGTCACGTCGACCATGCGTGCGTGGCCGGCCGAATCCAGGTGGGTGAAGGTCATGACAGCTCCAGCACGTCGATGAGGTCGCCGACCTCGACCTGTTCGGTCTCGGCGGCGACGATGGCATAGGCGGTGGCCGCCCCGAGGCCGACCGCGAGGTGCGAGCCGGATCCCCCGCGGGTCGCCGGATGCACGCGGCCCTCCGCGTCGATCACGGCGGGCAGATACTGACGCCGCCCGGGAGGGGTGCGCCACCCGGTGCCCGCGGCGAGACGCCGGAGCGGGCGATGGATCTCCCGACGGCCCTGCAGACGCAGCAGCGCGGGACGCACCAGCACCTCGAACGAGACGGCCACGCTCACCGGATTGCCGGGCAGCCCGAACAGCAGCATGCCCTCAGCCGTCGCCCCGAACCCCTGGGGCTTGCCCGGCTGCATCGCGACCTTCACGAACTCCATCGCGTCACTCAGACCCTGCCGCACCGGCTCGTATGCGCCGGCGCTCACACCCCCGGAGAAGATCACGGCATCGAGCCCGAGTGCGCTCGCACGCGCCACAGCGTCGGCCGGGCCGGCACCATCGTCGCCGACGACCTCGCGGAACACGACCTCGGCGCCAGCCTCGACCACGAGCCCGGCGAGCAGCAGCCCGTTCGACTCGGGAATCTGCCCTCGGGCCAGAGGTTCTCCCGGAGGAACGAGCTCGGCACCGGTCGAGACG
>NZ_JBLVOH010000087.1:23684-26158 GCF_053543675.1 Microbacterium umsixpiens | reverse complement strand
ACGGTCTCGTGCAGCACGGCGATCGCCTGAGGCACGCCGAGGTCGTCGTCCATCGCGAGGGCGAAAGCTTCGGGGACCTCGCCGATCCCTGCCTCGTCCGGCTCCCCGGGGAGGGTGCGGCGGACCCGCGAGATGAAGGTGCCGATACGGCCCAGCGCCGCTTCGGCCTCGGTCCACGACGACTCGCCGAGGTCGAGGCTCGAACGGTAGTGCGCTGCAGCGAGTGCGTAGCGCACCACCAGTGAGTCATGCGCGGCGAGAACATCGGCCGCCAGCGTGAAGTTGCCGAGCGACTTGGACATCTTCTGTCCGTCGACGGTCACGAGCCCGTTGTGCACCCAGTACCGGGCGAAGCCGTCGCCGGCGGCCGTCGACTGCGCGAGCTCGTTCTCATGATGCGGGAAGCGGAGGTCCAGCCCGCCGCCGTGGATGTCGAACTCGGCACCGAGGTACCGCTTCGACATCGCCGAGCACTCGATGTGCCACCCCGGCCGCCCCGCGCCCCACGGCGACACCCATGTCGCATCCGCCGGTTCCTCCGGCTTCGTGCCCTTCCAGAGGGCGAAGTCCTGCGGGTTCCGCTTACCGCGGGGGTCAGCATCCTCGGCCGCCTCCATGGCGTCGAGGGACTGATGCGTCAGCGAGCCGTACGCGGACCACGAGCGCACGTCGAAGTACACATCTCCGGAGCCGTCGGGAGCCGGATAGGCATGTCCGCGCTCGATCAGCAGCGCGATCAGCTCCTGCATCTGAGGAACGGATGCCGTGGCTCGCGGCTCGTACGTCGGAGGCAGGATTCCGACTCCGGCATATGCGGCGGTGAACTCTCTCTCCATTCGGTACGCAAGCGCCCACCACGGCTCGCCGTCCGTCGCGTTGGCGAGCACCTTGTCGTCGATGTCGGTGACGTTGCGCACGAAGGTGACCCGCCCGTACCGGTGCTCGAGCCAGCGACGCAGGAGATCGAAGCTCAGCGCCGCTCTGACGTGCCCGATGTGGGGCCCGGACTGCACGGTGGGTCCGCACACGTACATCGTGATGTTCTCGGGGTCGAGAGGCACGAAGTCACGCAGCAGCTGTGCGCGGGTGTCGTAGAGGCGGAGGGTCACCGGTCAAGCCTACTCGGGGACTGCTGAGCGCCCGCCCCGCGTGGACGATTCACGGAGGTTGTGACGTTCTGCCGATGGATCGGGGGGGGGGCTCAGGCGATCGTCACGTGCTGCGCGCAACGTCGGGCACGACCAGGGCGATCGCGGTCACCGCGATGCCCTCGCCGCGTCCGGAGAAGCCGAGACCGTCGGTCGTCGTGGCCGTGACCGACACCGGAGCATCCAGGATCGCGGACAGGAACGCCTCCGCCTCGTGACGTCGGGGGCTGAAGCGCGGCCGATTCCCCTGCAACTGCACGGACACGTTGCCGATCACGAATCCGGATTCGGCGAGCAGCTCACGCGTGCGAGCGAGGAAGACGTCGGCATGGGCGCCGGCGTACTCGGGGTGGGACGTGCCGAAGTGTTCGCCGATGTCGCCGAGGCCCGCCGCCCCCAGGAGCGCGTCGACCACCGCGTGGGCAACCGCATCACCGTCGGAGTGCCCGGAGAGCGGCTGCTCCCCCGGCCACTCGAGGCCGGCGAGCCAGAGGTTCCCGTCGCCGCCGAAGGCGTGGACGTCGGTGCCGATGCCGACGCGAGGGATACCCGGGATGTCCACCGCCGAGGTCGGGCGTGCCATCGCCGCCGATGCCTCCAGCAGGTGCCGCGCACGTTCCAGGTCACCGGGAGTAGTGATCTTGAAGGCGCGGCTGGAACCCTCGATATGCCGGATCCGGTGTCCGGCGGCGGCGAACAGAGCCGCATCGTCGGTGTACTCGATGCCGGCGGTCAGCGCTGCGTCATAGGCTGCTTCGAGCTCTGCACGGGGGAACCCCTGCGGTGTCTGCGCGGCAGCCAGCTCGGAACGGTCCACGGCCGAGACCACCGCGCCCCCCGCCACCTTCTTGAGCGTGTCGACAACGGGCAGCACGGGGATGACGCCCTCCCCCGGGACGACGGCCCGAGCGACCGCATCGATCTGCGCCGGAGGAGTCAGGGCGCGAGCCGCATCGTGCACGAGAACCGTCTTCACATCGCCCCACAGCGCGGCGAGACCTGCAGCGACGGACTGCTGCCTGGTCGCGCCACCGACCACGACACGGCCGAGGTCGCGTCGATCGCCTGCCGCCGCATCCAGCTCCGCCAGTGCGTCACCTTCGTATCCGGCCGGTGCGACGACGATGACCTGGGCGGGTTCCGCGGCGAAGACGCCGTCGAGCGCGTGGCGGAGGATCGAGTGCGCGTCGATTCCGACGAGGGCCTTCGGCGCCCCCGCATCCAGCCGGGTGCCGGAACCGGCGGCGACGACGATGATCGCGGTGTCGGGTACGGGAAGCAGAGTCACCGTCTCACGCTACCGCGTGGCGGGAACGACGAAGGGGG
>NZ_JBLVOH010000087.1:22472-23664 GCF_053543675.1 Microbacterium umsixpiens | reverse complement strand
CCCCCCCTTCGCAGAGAACTCAGGAGGCGAGGACCTCGTCGAGCAGTGCGCCCGCCTTGTCCTCGTCGGTCTTCTCCGCGAGCGCGAGCTCGGAGATGAGGATCTGACGAGCCTTCGCCAGCATCCGCTTCTCCCCCGCGGACAGGCCGCGGTCCTGGTCGCGGCGCCACAGGTCGCGGACGACCTCGCTCACCTTGATGACGTCTCCGGAGGCGAGCTTCTCGAGGTTCGCCTTGTACCGACGAGACCAGTTGGTGGGCTCTTCGGTGAAGGGTGCACGCAGCACCTCGAAGACATGATCGAGACCTTCTTTTCCGATCACGTCGCGAACGCCGACCAGGTCGACATTCTCAGCAGGAACCTCGATGATGAGATCGCCCTGGGTGACGTTGAGCTTCAGATATTTCTTCGCCTCACCCTTGATGATGCGCTCCTTGACCTCGATGATGGTCGCAGCGCCATGGTGGGGATAGACGACGGTTTCGCCAACCTCAAAAAGCATAAAAACGTGTCCTTTCGGCAACCTCAAGGATACCACAGGGGAGATGCGCTAAGGTTCGCGCCCCCTGGGCCCCGGGGCCGTCACGACTTACCCATAGAATGGATGCGGACATCCCGCCGGACCTCAGGAGGACCCGTGAAATCGCGCCTTGTTGCGTCTGCTGCGCTCAGCGCTCTCGTTCTGCTCGGCGCCACCGGGTGCACATTCATCACTCCTCAGTCCACGAAGACCGAGTACGCGGCCTCCGACGGAGTGAACATCTCCGACGCCGACGGCCCGATCGATGTGCGCAACGCCCTCGTCATCGCCACCGACGACGGCTCGGTCGGCAACTTCATCGCCGGCATCGTCAACCCGACCGATGAGAGCGCCACGCTCACCATCGCCCTCGCGGACAGCGAGCCGTTCACCGTCACCGTTCCGGCGGGTAGCACGGTGAGCCTCGGCGCCGACGAGGAGCCGCTGCGCATCGTCGGCCTCGACACCATGCCCGGCGCGACCGTCGAAATGCACTTCCAGTCGGGCGACTCCACGGGCGTCAAGGCCGAGGTGCCCGTGCTCGACGGCTCGCTCCCCTACTACGCAGACCTGGTCCCCTCGGAGTCGGTACCCACTCCGACCCCGATGCCGACCGACACGGCAGCTCCGGCACCTGCGGACTGACCGTCCGCACGGAACACGCAAGAGGCC
>NZ_JBLVOH010000087.1:19571-22435 GCF_053543675.1 Microbacterium umsixpiens | reverse complement strand
GCGGGCCTCTTCGGTGTTCAGCCCTCGAAGCGGTATCCGAGACCCCGCACGGTGACGAGCATCACGGGTTCGCTCGGGTTCTCTTCAATGCGGGAGCGGATGCGCTTGATGTGCACGTCGAGCGTCTTCGTGTCACCGAAGTAGTCGCTCCCCCAGACCCGATCGATCAGCTGACCGCGCGTGAGCACTCGACCCGAGTTGCGCATCAGGACCTCGAGCAACTCGAACTCCTTCAGCGGCATGTTGATCTGCTCGCCGGCGACCGAGACGGTGTGCCGGTCGATGTCGAGCGAGACCCTGCCCCCATCGAGCACCCGCTCGTCGAGTTCGCTGTCGGCCTGCACCACCCGCCGCAACACGGCGCGCATGCGGGCGAGCAGCTCGCGAGACGAGTAGGGCTTCGTGATGTAGTCGTCCGCCCCGAGCTCCAGTCCCACCACGATGTCGACCTCGGAGTCCTTGGCCGTCAGCATGATGATCGGCACCGCCGAGGTCGAGCGGATCTGCCGGCATACCTCGGTGCCGGGCATCCCGGGCAGCATCAGGTCGAGCAGCACGATGTCGGCGCCCCGCTCCCGGAAAGCCGCGAGCGCGCCGGGGCCGTCCTCCGCGATCTCCACCTCGTACCCCTCACGTCGCAGCAGGTACGCGAGCGGGTCGGCGAGGTCGGGCTCGTCTTCGACGAGAAGGATTCGGGTCATGCTCTCTCTCCGTTTCGAACGCGCGCGGATGCCGCAGCCTTGGCCGCTTTGCGCGCACGCTTCTTCTTGCTCTTCTTGCCCGTGTCGGCGTGATCGGGGGCATCGATCCGAGGAAGTCGGATCGTGAAGGTGGATCCTCGGCCCGGGCGCGACCACAGCCGCACCTCCCCGCCGTGGCGCTGCGTGGCGTGCTTGACGATGGAGAGCCCGAGTCCGGTGCCTCCCGTACGCCGGGAACGGGCCTCATCGGCCCGGTAGAAACGCTCGAAGATGCGCTCCCGATCGGCCTCGGCGATCCCGATGCCCTGGTCGGAGACGGCGATCTCGACCACGCCGTCCTCCGCCCGGACGCCGACTCCCACGCGCGAACCGCGGGGCGAGTAGACGATGGCGTTCGCGATCAGATTACCGACGGCCTCGATCAGGATCTGTGCGTCACCGCGCACCCAGACGCCGCGGTCGCCTCCCCTGGCGAGCTCCACGCCCGCGGAGTCGGCCTGCACGACATGGGCTTCGATGGAGGCGGCGATGACCTCGTCGATCGCGACCGGTCCCACCTTGGTCAGACCGTCTTCGGCCTGGAGCCGGGAGAGGCTCATGATGCGTCCGGTGAGCTGTCCGAGCCGACCCGCCTCCGCCGAGATCCGGGCGGCGAAGATGCGCACCTGCGCCGGGTCATCGGCCGCGGACTCGATCGCTTCGGCGAGGAGGCTCACCGCACCCACCGGTGTCTTCAGTTCGTGGCTCGTGTTCGCGACGAAGTCCCGACGCATCTGATCGAGCCGCTCCTGCTCCGTGACGTCGCGGATGATCAACAGGACCAGGCGGGTGCCGATCGCGCTCGCACGAGCCGAGACGAGTCGCGGATCGAGGCTCAGTCCGCCTCGCGTGATGCGCATCGATTCCGTGGCCGTACCGCCGGCCGTCCTGACCCCGCGCACCAGCTGACGCAGCTCCGGATTGTCGAGCGTCGAGCCGACCTCGATCCCGAACCTGCTCGCAGCGTCCGACGCCGCGAGCACCAACCCCGACGTGTCGACCACTCCGGCCGCGTCGTCCATGCTGTGCAGCACATCGGTGATGCCGGGAGGGATCGCCAGCGACGTCTCTTCCTGAACCCGGGCCCGCGCCCGATAGGCCCACACCACGAGCAGGGAGAGGCCGACGCCGATCACCAGCCCGATGGCGAGCGAAGACAGCGCGAGCTGCGGCAAGGTCATGTCATAAGCGTAGAGTGCGTTCACCGTCCGTCCGGCGGGTTTCCGCGCCCTGGGGGGAACAGGAGAAGTACTATTCACGTGCTGGGCACCGTTCGTTAACCTTCGAAGCAGACAATCGCTTCGGGCTTGTGCGGGAGCACAGACCTGCTCCTGTGCGGACGACCCGCCTTCTCGCGCTGACTCAGCCGAGATCCGAATGAAAGGTTGCGCCCCAACATGCGCGAAGTCTTCCACCAGTCCCTCGAGGACCTCCAGAATCGCCTCGTCGAGATCGCTGACCTCGTCACGGTCTCCATCGACAAGGCCACCAGGGCTTTCGCCACCAGCGACGTGGCCCTCGCCGAAGAGGTCATCGCTGACGACGCGAAGATCGACGAGCTGGCCGTGGCCCTCGACGAGCAGGCCATCGAGATCCTCGCCCGCCAGCAGCCGGTCGCCCGCGACCTGCGCATCGTCGTCACCGCACTCCGCGTGAGCGCCTCGCTCGAGCGCATGGGCGACATGTCCGAGCACATCGCCCAGCTCGCCCGACTCCGCTTCCCCGAGCGGGCCATCCCGAAGGGGCTCAAGGGCACCTTCGTGAAGATGGGCGAGCTCGATGTCGAGGTCGCGCGTACGCTCTCGGAGCTGCTGCGCACCCAGGACCTGCGTTTCGCCGACGCGATCCGCAACGCGGACGACGACGTCGACGAGCTGCACGCCACGGTCTTCGAGAAGGTGCTCAGCGACAACTGGAAGGGTGAGGCCACGGCCACCGTCGACGCGACGCTCGCCAGCCGCTACCACGAGCGCTTCGCCGACCACGCGGTGGCCGTCGCGAAGAAGGTCGTCTACCTCGCCACCGGCGACTGGGCGGTCGAGGAGGAGGACATCCCCCTCGCCGTCGAACAGCAGGAACTCGAGCAGCAGGAGTTCGGGCACGCCTGACCCGCGCCCCGGAAGG
>NZ_JBLVOH010000087.1:8820-19528 GCF_053543675.1 Microbacterium umsixpiens | reverse complement strand
GGAGGCTCTTACTTCTTGCCCTGGGCCGCGACGGCGGCGGCACCGGCAGCAGCAGCCTCCGGGTCGAGGTAGCGACCGGGGCCGGTGGGCACGTTGTTCTCGTCCAGCTCGTAGACCAGCGGGATGCCGGTCGGGATGTTCAGCTCGGCGATGTCGTCGTCGCTGATGCCCTCGAGGTGCTTCACGAGACCCCGGAGCGAGTTGCCGTGCGCCGTGACGAGCACGGTCTTGCCGGCCTCGAGGTCGGGCACGATGGCGCTCTCCCAGTACGGAAGCAGACGGTCGATGACGAGTTTGAGCGACTCGGTGCGCGGCACCTCGCCGTCGATGCCCGCGTAGCGGACGTCGTTCACCTGGCTGAACTCGCTCTCGTCGTCGAGCACGGGCGGCGGCACGTCGAACGAGCGGCGCCAGAGCTGGAACTGCTCGGGACCGAACTCCTCGAGCGTCTGCGCCTTGTCCTTGCCCTGCAGAGCGCCGTAGTGGCGCTCGTTGAGCCGCCAGGACCGGGTCACCGGGATCCACAGACGATCGGCGGCGTCGAGCGCGATGTTCGCCGTCTGGATCGCACGGCTCAGCAGCGAGGTGTGCAGCACATCGGGGAGGATGCCGGACTCGGCGAGCAGCTCGCCGCCGCGGCGTGCCTCCTTCTCGCCCTGCGCGTTGAGGCGGACGTCCACCCAACCGGTGAACAGGTTCAGTTCGTTCCATTCGCTCCGGCCGTGGCGGAGCAGGATGAGGGTGCGCGTCGCAGTCATGTCGCCAGTTTATCCGTGGCCGGCGCCGACGCTCGATTCGGATGCTGGGAGGATGGAGACATGGCGTCATCTCCCCTCGGCCGGCCGACCCGCGGCACCACGGGGACGAACCGTCTGCGGCGGAACGACCGCTGGATCGCCGCGAGCGATGCCCTGCGCCGAGCATCCGATCCACTGGTCGTCGATCTGGGCTACGGCGCCAGCGGCGTCACGGCATTCGAACTCGCGACGCGTCTGGTCCGGGTGCGCGACGACGTCGAGGTGCGCGGCCTCGAGATCGATCCGGCGCGCGTGGCGACGGCCGATGCCCAGCTCACCGAGGTCCGAGCGGGGCGCACACCCTTCGCGGCCGACCTGCCGGTCTCGTTCGCGCGAGGCGGCTTCGAGGTCCCCCTCCCCGGCGGACGACGAGCCGCGGTGATCCGCGCCATGAACGTGCTGCGCCAGTACGACGAAGGGGATGTCCCCGACGCGTGGGGCCGGATGGCATCACGGTTATCCCCCGGCGGCCTGCTGTTCGAGGGAACCTGCGATGAGATCGGCCGCGTCTCGAGCTGGATCGACGTCGATGCGCACGCCGTGCCGCTGCGCTTCACGATCTCGCTGCGGCTCGCCGACCTCGAGAGGCCGAGCATCGTCGCGGAACGGCTGCCGAAGGCGCTCATCCACCGCAACATCCCGGGGGAACGCATCCACGCACTGCTGGTCGAGCTCGACCGCGAGTGGGAGCGGGCCGCACCCCTGTCGACGTTCGGTGCCACACAGCGTTTCCTCGCCGCGGTGGGAGCTCTTCGCGCGCAGGGGTGGCCGGTGCTCGGCGGACGGACACGCTGGCGGCTGGGTGAGCTCACGCTGCCGTGGGCGGCCGTCGCCCCCTGAGCAAACCGCTGCCGGATGTGGTCATGCGGCATTCCGGTGAGCACACTGTGGCCCCACAGCAACATGTAACGTGTTAGCTGGCGTTCGCATGCGCCGAGGTCGGCAGCACAGTGGCTGCAGAACTCCGAGGACAGGAGATTGAATGGCGATCACCGATCCCCCACGGGAGCACGATCCCGCGGCGGCACAGGAGAACAGGCGTGAGCGCCTCGGAGACGTCGCAACCGCAGTTCAGGACTTCTCGCACGAGCAGAGGGGATATCGCACCGCCCTGAAACCGCGACACCTGCAGATGATCGCGCTCGGGGGCGCGATCGGCACCGGGCTCTTCATGGGTGCTGGGGGACGATTGCACTCCGCAGGGCCCCTGCTCGCGGTGTCGTACCTGGTGTGCGGTGTCTTCGCATTCTTCATCCTCCGAGCTCTGGGTGAGCTCGTGATCCATCGGCCGTCGTCGGGGTCCTTCATCTCGTATGCGCGGGAGTTCTACGGGGAGAAACTGGCGTTCGCGGCAGGCTGGCTCTACCTGCTCAACTGGGGCATGGTGGCGATCGTCGACTCCACGGCCGTCGCGTTGTACGTGCACTACTGGTCGGTCTTCGACGTGCTTCCGCAATGGCTTCTCGCTCTGATCGCGCTCATCGTCGTGGTCGGACTCAACCTCGTCTCCGTGCGACTGTTCGGCGAGATGGAGTTCTGGTTCTCGATCGTGAAGGTCGCAGCGCTCACGCTGTTCCTCGTCCTGGGGATCGTGTTCCTCGCTGCCGGCTGGAAGACGGATCAAGGCGCGACGGGGCTGACGATGCTCGCCGAACACAACGGCTTCATGCCGGAAGGAGTGCTCCCCGCGGTCATCGTGATGCAGGGAGTCGTGTTCGCGTATGCGTCGATCGAACTTGTGGGCACCGCTGCCGGCGAGACAGAGAACCCCGAGAAGCTCATGCCCCGCGCCGTGAACTCGGTCATCCTCCGCATCGGAGTCTTCTACGTGGGCTCCGTGCTGCTGCTCGCGCTCCTGCTGCCGTACACCGTCTACCAGGCCGGCGAGAGCCCCTTCGTGACGTTCTTCTCACACGTCGGCGGGCCCGAGGTCGGCGCCGTGGCCGGCAGCATCATGAACTTCGTCGTCATCACCGCCGCCGTCTCGGGCCTCAACGCCGGCCTGTACTCCACGGGCCGGGTCTTCCATTCGCTCGCCGCCTCCGGGGCCGCCCCGGCGGTGGCCGGCCGGATGAGCAAGCGTGGCGTTCCCGTCGCCGGCATCGTCTTCACCGGGCTGTTCGCTCTCGGTGGTGTGCTTCTGAACGCGGTCGTACCCGACGATGCCTTCGAGATCGTGCTGAACATGTCGGCGCTCGGGATCATCGCCGCGTGGGCGACGATCATTCTCTGCCAGCTCCAGCTGCATCGACTCGCGAAGCAGGGTCGGCTCGAGCGCCCGGCCTTCCGACTGTTCGGCGCGCCCTTCACGTCCTACCTCACGCTCGCCTTCCTCGCGACGGTCATCGTCCTCATGGCGTTCGACTACCCGACCGGGACCTGGACCGTCGCCAGTCTGGTCGTCATCATCCCCGCACTCATCGCCGGGTGGCTCGTGGCCCGACCGAGGATTCAGCAGCTCGCGGCGCTCCGCGCCACGGAGGCACAGCACGCCGAGTAGCGCGCGACGTCCATCGCCTCAGGACGCAGCGGGGGCGTCGCGCGGATCGGGCGCAGACGGACGACGAGACAGCCGGGTAAGGCGCGGGATGTCTGCCGTGGCACCGGCATCCGCCGGCACGATCACCTGTTGGGACGCCGCGATGTCGATGCCGTCAGCACGCACCACGAGATCGCCGACCGGTGCGCGACGGGACAGGATGGCGAGCGCGATCGGCCCGTCTTCGTGGTGCCGCGCCACCGACGTGATGTGGCCGACCTCGTCATCCCCCGCGAACACCGTTGCTCCGGGCTCAGGAAGCACGGCGTCGCTGCCGTCGAGATGGAGCGCGGCCAATCGGCGCGGAGGATGTCCGAGGTTGTGCACCTTGGCGACCGTCTCCTGCCCGCGGTAGCAGCCCTTGTTCAGGTGCACGGCGCTGCGGATCCAGTCGGACTCGTGGGGCAACGAGCGCTCGTCGACCTCGGTGCTCCACCGCGGACGCCAGGCGGCGATGCGCAACGCCTCGGCGGCGAGGAGCCCGGCGAGAGCATCGCGGTCGAGCGATGCGGCGAGCGCATCCGCCGCGTCCGCGCTCAGCATCGCGACCCGCCACGCGTAATCCGCAGCCGGATGCTCGGCGACCTCGGCGTACTGGTGCCCCCCGCTGCTGATCCGCTGCCAGGGGTCGGCCCAGATCAGCGGGCTGCCGTTCGGCGCGAACGCTGCGGCGGATGCCGTCGGGGCCACCGCACCTCCGTCGATGTAGCCGATCGGCGCGAGGTCGGATCGCACGTCGACCGTGGCTTGCGTGCGGAACTTCATGCGGGTCAACCAGCCCGCGAGTGCATCGGCATCGCCGGCGTCGGCAAGGAGCCAAGTGGATGTGCCGTCGTCGAGGACGCCGGCCGCGTGCTCCACGCGCCCCTGCGGGTCGAGCACCAGCAGCTCCGTGCTCTCGCCGGCAGCGAGACGGCCCACCGACTGCGAAGTGATCGAGTCGAGCCAAGTCAGCCGTTCCGGGCCCGAGACCTCGATGATCGTCCGGTCACCGAGTGGGGCGAGGGCCGCCCCCTCGGCGAGACGCCGCTGCTCGCGGAAGGCATCACCGAAGTGCATGATCCGATCGCCGTCGGACACGACACCGTCGAGCTCGCCGAAGCCCGACACGTCAGACCTTGGCCAGCCGGGCCGAGGCGTGCGAACGGAGCGGGGTGCCGAGGGCCGCGACATCCCATGCCCACAGCAGATGACCGTCGACCAGGCCGTACATGCGGGAGGAGGCGGTGTGCACCTTCGCACCGGCACTGCGGACCACGGCATCGGTGCCGATGTCGACGCGCGGTCCGTTGATCTCGCCTATGTAGAGCTCGAGTGCGCCGTCGGAGTGAGCGACCGACACCTCGATCGGGAAGCCGCCGCTGGGTGCGCGCAGCTCCTCGACATCGTCGACCGTGCGGGCGACGGGGGGAGCCAGGGGCGGGAGCAGTGCTGGACCCGGATCCGCCGGCGCGGCCGGGCGAGCGAGCCGCCAGAAACCGGTCTCGGCGAGAAGCGCAGCCGACGGTGCGCCGTCTTCCGCGAGGAAGGTCGCGGTGCCGGAGTAGTTGAGGAACGGGCCGCCGTCGTGGCTGAAGCTGACCCGGTGCGTGAACTCGCCCTGCAGACGCTCGTCACCCACCGGATAGTCGATGACACCCGTGCCCTCCCACACGCCGATCAACCACGCGAGCGGGGCGAGGTCGGCGGGAAGGTCGGTGGGGAGTTCGATCACGATCGCGTCAGCGCTGGCCGCGGAAGAGGTTGCGCAGCACCACTGCCGAGACGAAGACGATAGCGAGGCTCGCGAGGCCCAGCAGGCCGATGAAGAAGATTTCGAGCGCCATGAGGTCCATGTGCTCCACCTTACCGCGCCGGGCCGACGTCAGGACGGGATCAGTGCGGCCAACCCGAAACCGATCGAGATGAGGCCCATCAGCAGCAGGGCGCCCGTGACGCTGCTCGCCACCCGGAAGATGAAACCCTGCGTGCGCCCGTACCAGAGCTGCACGGCGAACGAGAGCAGAACGACTCCGCCGAAGCCGACCAGCATCCAGGGCACGCGCCATTCCTCCGGCACGAAGATGCCGATCGCGACGGTGGCGACGAACGCCACCGCCCACACGACGATCACACCGACGAAAGCGTTGCGCGGTGCGAGTGCTGGTTCCGTCATGACACCATTGTTGCGCATCGGCTCCCGGTATCATGGCGGCACGGCGTCGATCGCCCGTCGGTGAGGAGTGCGCGTGGCCCTGGTCCTGGTTCTGACCAACGCTCCGCTCTCGGAGCAGGTCCTGCCCGCTCTCGAGTTGCTGAGCCATAAAGCGCGCCAGATTCCGGCGGAGACCGCGCAGCTGGTCAACGCCCCGGAGTATGACGTCGTGATCGTCGACGGTCGTCATGACCTGGTGGCGGCGAAGTCGTTGTGCCGCCTGCTGCGCGCCACCGGACAGGACGCGCCGCTGCTCCTCGTGGTCACCGAGGGAGGGATGAGTGCGCTCTCCGGCGACTGGGGCATCGATGACGTCCTGCTCGTCACCGCCGGCCCTGCCGAGATCGACGCACGACTGCGTCTCGCACTCGCGCGGCGAGATGACGTCGCCGAGCCCGCACGCGTACAGGCTTCCGGAGTCACGATCGATGAGCAGTCGTACTCGGCGAAGCTGCGCGGCAGACCGCTGGACCTCACCTACAAGGAGTTCCAGCTGCTGCACTTCCTCGCGACGCATCCTTCACGCGTCTTCACCCGGGAGCAGCTGCTCAGCGAGGTGTGGGGCTACGACTACTTCGGCGGGACCCGCACCGTCGACGTGCACGTGCGACGGCTCAGGGCGAAGCTCGGCGACCAGGAGCAGATCATCGGCACGGTGCGCAACGTCGGCTATCGCTTCAACGTCAACGAGGACGAGAGCATCGCCGCAGCCGGGTGAGGACGGACGCTGTTCACACGAGCGTCACCCGGCGGTGCTTAGATGTACCCCATGATCGATCCCGCACTCGCCGACGCCGGCCTCGGAGACGCCGAAGACGATGACTTCGACGCCATCGAGTCCCCCGACTCCCAGCTCCCGGACCACCGCTACCTGGATCGCGAGCTGAGCTGGCTCGCTTTCAACCAGCGCGTGCTGGAGCTCGCCGAGGATCCGTCGCTGCCCGAACTCGAACGGGCCAACTTCCTGGCGATCTTCGCCAGCAACCTCGACGAGTTCTTCATGGTGCGCGTGGCGGGTCTCAAGCGGCGCATCATGACCGGGCTCGCGGTGCCGACCAACATCGGCCGCTCCCCCGTCGACGCGCTCGCGGACATCTCCCGCGAGGCGCACGCCCTGCAGCTGCGCCACGCGGACGCGTGGATCTCGCTGGTGCGCCCCGCCCTCGCCGAGTCCGGCGTGGAGATCACCGACTGGTCGGAGCTCACCGACGGCGAGCGCTCCGCGCTGTCCGAGTACTTCCAGGCCCAGGTCTTCCCGGTGCTGATGCCTCTCGCGGTCGACCCGGCTCACCCGTTCCCGTACATCTCCGGGCTCTCGCTGAACCTCGCGATCCGCATCCGCAACGCGCGGACCGGTCGGCAGGAGTTCGCGCGCCTCAAGGTGCCACCCATGCTCCCCCGCTTCGTGGAGGTACCCGGCGGCGGCGAGATCAAGCGCTTCCTGCGTCTGGAGGAGCTCATCGCGAACCACCTGGGCGACCTGTTCCCGGGCATGGAGGTGCTCGATCACCACGCGTTCCGACTCACGCGCAACGAAGACGTGGAGATCGAGGAAGACGAGAGCGAGAACCTGATCCAGGCGCTCGAGGCCGAGCTGCTCCGTCGCCGGTTCGGGCCGCCGATCCGCCTGGAGATCACCGACGACATGGATGACGTCACGATGGACCTGCTGGTCCGCGAACTCGACATCACCGACCTGGAGGTCTACCGCCTCCCCGGCCCGCTCGATCTGCGCGGCCTCTTCGACCTGTCCCGCATCGACCGACCCGACCTGCGGTATCCGCCGCACCTGCCCACCACGGCCGTGGCCTTCCAGCCCGCGGGATCGAGCAACCGCGCCGACATCTTCAAGGCGATCCGCAAGTCGGACGTGCTCGTGCACCACCCGTACGAGTCGTTCACGACCAGCGTCCAGGCGTTCCTCGAACAGGCCGCCCGTGACCCGCACGTGCTCGCCATCAAGCAGACGCTGTACCGCACATCGGGCGACAGCCCGGTCGTACAGGCGCTGATCGACGCCGCGGAGGCCGGCAAGCAGGTGCTGGCACTCGTCGAGGTGAAAGCCCGATTCGACGAGGCCAACAACATCGTCTGGGCGCGCAAGCTCGAGAAGGCCGGCGTGCACGTGGTCTACGGACTCGTCGGGCTGAAGACGCACTGCAAGCTCGCGCTCGTCATCCGCGAGGAAGACGGCAAGCTCCAGCACTACTCCCACGTCGGCACCGGCAACTACAACCCGAAGACCAGCCGTATCTACGAGGACTTCGGCCTCTTCACCGCAGACGCGCAGGTCGGCAAAGATCTGACCCGACTCTTCAATGAGCTCAGCGGCTATGCCATCGAGAAGAAGTTCAAGAGGCTCCTGGTCGCCCCTCTGCACCTCCGGAAGGGCCTCGTCCGCCAGATCGACGCCGAACGCAAGAACGCCGAAGCGGGCGTGCCCGCGCACATCCGCATCAAGGTCAACTCGATGGTCGATGAGGAGATCATCGACGCGCTGTACCGCGCGAGTGCCGCGGGAGTGAAGGTCGACGTCTGGGTGCGCGGCATCTGCAGCCTGCGTACGGATCTCGACGGCATCAGTGACAACATCACCGTGCGCAGCATCCTCGGCCGCTACCTGGAGCATTCGCGGATCTTCGCGTTCGAGAACGGCGGCGACCCGCAGGTGTACATCGGCAGTGCAGACATGATGCACCGCAACCTCGACCGTCGCGTCGAAGCGCTGGTGCGGGTCACCGACCCCGCCCACCTGAAGGAGTTGCAGACGTTCTTCGACCTGGCGATGGATGCCGGGACGACCTCGTGGCACCTGGGTGCCGGTGGAGTCTGGGAGCGCCACGCCGAGGACGCGGACGGCAAGCCCCTGATCGACCTGCAGGATAAGACCATGGGGTTGATCCAGCGGCGTCGCCGCGCACGGGCGGTGCGATGACCGGGCGGCAGCTGCAGCTCCCACCCGACACCGCGAACGGGTCGAAGTGGGCGGACAAGGCCGTGTACGCGGCGGGAGCCGTCGTCTGGCGACTCGTCGACGGCAAGCTGCGCATCCTCCTGATCCACCGCACGAAGTACCGCGACGTCACGCTGCCCAAGGGCAAGGTCGACCCCGGAGAGATGCTCGCCGAGACCGCCGTCCGGGAAGTGCACGAAGAGACCGGCATCCGCGTCTCGCTCGGGGTGTCGGTCGGTGTGAGCCGGTATCACCTGGCGTCCCAGAAGCAGAAGGTCGTGCACTACTGGGCAGCGGAAGCGACGGACTCCGCCATCCGGGAGTCGACGTTCGTGCCCAACCGCGAGATCGCCGCGCTGGAGTGGGTCAGTGTGAAGAAGGCGCGTGCGCGCCTGAGCTACCCCGTCGACCTGGAGATCCTCGACTTCTTCGCCAACCTCGTCGACGACGGAGTGCTGCGCACCTTCCCCGTGATCGCGCTGCGGCATGCGAAGGCCACGCCCCGTTCGGAGTGGGACGGATCGGATGCCTCCCGGCCGCTCACCGAGCGCGGTCGAAAGCAGGCGAAGTCGATCGTGGGACCGCTGCGTGCCTTCGGAGTGCGCCGGATCGTGACGAGCGACGCGGTGCGCTGCGTCGAGACGATCACCCCGCTCGCCCGTGCACTCGATCGCAAGCCGGTGAAGACCGACAAGATGAGCCAGGACGCCTGGGAGGACGGCGAGTCCGATCTGCGCTCGGTCGTCGGACGCCGCATCCGCGCCGGCAAGCCGGCCGTGCTGTGCAGCCACGGGCCGGTGCTGCCCGGTCTGCTCTCGGAGATCGCGCTGGCCACCGGCACCATCCAGGGCTCGTATCTCAGCAGCGCCGCAGACCTCGAGCCGGCCGCGTTCTCCGTCGTCCACCTCTCCGCCACGAATCCCGGATCGGGCATCATCGCGATCGAGACCCACGTCCCGAAGGTCTGACGCTTCCTTGATTTCTCGCGGGAGCGCCCCAGAGAGTCGCCCGTCGTTCACCTGCCGTTCACCTGCTCGGGAGAGTCTCGTTAACCGTCGCCCCTAGCGTCACTGTGTGCCCTGCACCGGGCCCCACCCATCAAAGATCGAAGGATCCACAGTGAAGATCTCCCGAATCGCACGAATCGGCGCCATCGGCGCCGTGGCCGCTCTCGCCCTCGCCGGCTGTGCCGCGAACGAAGGCGGCACCGGCTCGAGCGAGGCTCCTGCCGAGTCCACGCTCTCCGGCACCATCGACGCCACCGGCGCCTCCTCGCAGGCCGCCGCCCAGGAGGCCTGGGTCGCCGCGTTCCAGACCGCCAACCCCGACGTGACCGTCAACTACGAGCCCACGGGCTCCGGCACCGGTCGTGAGAACTTCCTCGAGGGCGGCAGCAACTTCATCGGCTCCGACCGCGCATTCAACGATGAGGAGATCGCCGCCGGCGGCTTCGGCGCCTGCACCACGGACGACATCGTCGAGGTCCCCCTCTACATCTCGCCCGTCGCCGTCGCCTTCAACCTCGAAGGCGTCGACGCCCTGAACCTGGATGCCGCCACCATCGCGGGCATCTTCGCGGGCACGATCACCAACTGGAACGCGCCGGAGATCGCCGCGCTGAACGACGGCGTCGAGCTCCCCGACCTGGCGATCTCGCCGGTGCACCGCTCCGACCCCTCGGGAACGCAGGAGACCTTCGCGAAGTACATGAGTGCGACGGCACCCGATGTCTGGACCTACGAGGTCTCCGACGAGTGGCCGATCCAGGGCGGCGAGGCCGCACAGGGCACCTCCGGCGTCAAGCAGGCCATCACGGCCGGCAACGGAGCCATCGGGTTCCTCGACGCATCGCAGGCCGATGGCCTCGGCCAGGTCGCCGTGGGCGTCGGCGAGGAATTCGTCCCGTACTCGGCGGAGGCCGCTTCGAAGCTCGTCGAGGGCTCGCCGCTCGCCGAGGGCCGCGGCGAGGCCGACCTCGTCTTCGACGTCGACCCGGCCGCCGCCGCGGACGGCGCCTACCCGATCGCCCTGGTCAGCTACCTCATCGGCTGCGAGCAGTACGAGGACAGCAACGTCGCGGGGCTCGTGAAGGAGTACTTCTCCTACATCGCGAGTGCCGAGGGCCAGGATGCCGCCGCGGAGAACGCCGGCAGCGCCCCGATCTCGGACGGCCTGCGCGAGCAGGTGCTGGCCGCGATCGACCTGATCCAGGTCGGCTGATCCAG
>NZ_JBLVOH010000087.1:7963-8800 GCF_053543675.1 Microbacterium umsixpiens | reverse complement strand
CCCACCTCCCGGTCAGTATCCGATCCACATCTACCCGGCCCGAAACAGGGAGATCATGAGCACGACCGCGCAGGCGACCACACCGGCACCGGCCACAGCGCCGCCCGCACCGATCAAGGCGAAGCAGCGACTCGGAGACCGGGTCTTCTCCGGCACCGCGCTCGGGGCGGGGATCATCATCCTCATCGTCCTCGCGCTCGTCGCCGCCTTCCTCTTCATCCAGAGCCTCCCGGCGTTCCAGCTCGACACCAGCGACAACCACATCCTCAAGGGCGAATCCTTCTGGGTGTACGTGTGGCCGCTGGTCTTCGGCACGCTCTGGGCCTCGTTCATCGCCCTGCTCATCGCCGCTCCGATCGCCATCGGCATCGCCCTGTTCATCTCGCACTACGCGCACCGGAGGCTCGCGGCCTTCCTCGGATACGTCATCGATCTGCTCGCCGCCGTGCCGTCCGTGGTGTTCGGCCTCTGGGGCGGGCTGGTGCTCGCTCCCCTGCTGCAGCCCATCTACGCCTGGCTGAACACGAACGCCTCCTGGGTCCCGTTCTTCGGCGGTCAGGTCTCGTCGACGGGCAAGACGATCCTCACCGCGGCCCTCGTGCTCGCGGTGATGTGCATCCCGATCATGACGGCTATCTGCCGCGAAGTCTTCCTGCAGACACCGAAGCTCCACGAAGAAGCGGCACTCGCCCTCGGCTCCACTCGCTGGGAGATGGTCCGTATGGCGGTTCTCCCCTTCGCCCGCGGTGGCATGGTGTCCGCCGCGATGCTGGCCCTGGGACGAGCACTCGGCGAGACCATGGCCGTGACCATGGTGCTCTCCCCCTCGGCCGTCGT
>NZ_JBLVOH010000087.1:0-7943 GCF_053543675.1 Microbacterium umsixpiens | reverse complement strand
CGTCAGCTTCCTGGTGCTCACCGCCACCAACCCGACGCCGATCCCCGCCAACATCGCCCTGGCCTTCCCAGAGGCGCACGGCACCGGTGTCAACACGCTCATCGCCACCGGCCTCATCCTCTTCGTCGTGACCTTCGCGGTCAATGCGCTGGCGCGCTGGATCGTCGCGCGCCGCGCCGAGTTCTCGGGAGCGAACTGACATGACCACCCTCACCTCCGCTCCCCCCGCCTCGGCCAACGCGGCCTCGCTCACCTCCGGCAAGCTGCCGACGTGGGCGCCGTGGGCCCTGCTCGCGGCATCCTTCGCCATCTCCGCCGCGATCTTCGGGGTCGCCGCCGCCGGTGCCGGGTCCAGCCTCGCCGACTTCAACATCGTCGGCACAGCGATCGTCGGCATCCTGCTCTACATGGTCATCATCACGGTGATCTCGTCGATCGCGGAGAGCCGTCGCAAAGCGATCGACCGACTGATGACGGCGCTCGTCGCCACCGCCTTCCTGATCGCCCTGCTTCCCCTCGTGTCGCTGCTGTGGACGGTCGTGGCCAACGGCGTCGAACGGTTCGACGCCGAGTTCTTCAGCTACTCGATGCGCAACGTCGTCGGTGAGGGTGGCGGCATCGTGCACGCCATCTGGGGCACGGTGCTCATCACCCTGACCGCCACCGTCATCTCGGTGCCGATCGGTCTGATGACCTCCATCTACCTCGTCGAATACGGCCGCGGCAAGATCGCGAAGGCCATCACGTTCTTCGTCGACGTGATGACCGGCATCCCGTCGATCGTCGCCGGTCTGTTCATCTACGCCGCGTTCGCCCTGATCTTCAAGCCCGGCATCTCGATGGGCTTCATGGGCGCCCTCGCCCTCGCCGTGCTGATGACACCGGTGGTCGTGCGCGGCAGCGAGGAACTGCTGCGGATCGTCCCGAACGAGCTCCGCGAGGCGTCCTACGCCCTGGGCGTTCCGAAGTGGCTGACCATCCTGAAGGTCGTACTGCCGACCTCGATCGCCGGCATCATGACCTCGGTCATGCTCGCGATCTCCCGAGTCATCGGCGAGACCGCGCCGCTGCTGCTCACCGCCGGCTTCACTCAGAGCATGAACCTGAACATCTTCAACGGTCAGATGATGACCCTGCCGGTGTTCGCCTACAACCAGTACATGAATCAGGGCACCAGCCCCGACGCCGCCGTCGCGCGCGCGTGGGCCGCCGCCCTCACCCTCATCCTCATCGTCATGGTCCTGAACCTGCTCGCGCGTCTCATCGCGAAGTGGTTCGCCCCGAAGGTCTCCGGCCGCTGAGCGCCCGACCACTCAGAACAGGAATCCACGTGTCCAAGAGCATCGAAGTCAACGACCTCAACGTCTACTACAGCAACTTCCTCGCCGTGGAGGGCGTCTCCCTCGACATCCAGCCGCGCAGCGTGACCGCCTTCATCGGCCCCTCGGGGTGCGGCAAGTCCACGTTCCTGCGCACCCTGAACCGCATGCACGAGGTCATCCCCGGCGCCCGCGTCGAAGGTGAGGTGCTGCTCGACGGCAAAGACCTCTACGGTCCCGGCGTCGACCCGGTGCTCGTGCGTCGTCAGGTCGGCATGGTGTTCCAGCGGCCGAACCCGTTCCCCACGATGTCGATCAAGGAGAACGTCCTCGCGGGCGTGAAGCTCAACAACACCCGGATGTCGAAGAGCGACCAGGACGCCCTGGTCGAGAAGTCACTCACCGGTGCGAACCTGTGGAATGAGGTCAAGGACCGGCTCGACCGCCCGGGATCCGGCCTGTCCGGCGGGCAGCAGCAGCGTCTGTGCATCGCCCGCGCGATCGCCGTTTCGCCCGAGGTGCTGTTGATGGACGAGCCGTGCTCGGCTCTCGACCCGATCTCGACCTACGCGATCGAGGAGCTGATCGGCGAGCTCAAGAACGAGTTCACGATCGTCATCGTCACGCACAACATGCAGCAGGCGTCCCGCGTGTCCGACAAGACGGCCTTCTTCAACATCGCCGGCACCGGCAAGCCGGGCAAGCTCATCGAGTACGACGACACGACGAGCATCTTCACCACCCCGTCCGTGCAGGCCACCGAGGACTACGTCTCCGGCCGCTTCGGGTGAGTCGAGGCTGACGGAAGAGGGTTCGGGAACTTCGGTTCTCGGACCCTCTCGCGTGTCGGCGACGCCTCGACGCTCAGTCGCGCGGGGAGAGCAGGTAGCGGTTCAGGTCGGCCGTGAGGGCCGCGTCGACCGGGAGCGAGACATCGTCGACGGCGGTGATGGCCGCAGCGAGGCGGACGCTCGACACGAGCCACGCAGCATCCGCCTGCGGGAGATCCGTCGCCGGGATGCGGTCGTAGCCGACGTCGAAACCCTGTGCCGCGAGATGGTCGTACACGCTGAGCTGGGTCGTGCCGTGCAGGATGCCGCCGTTCGGGGCGGGGGTGACGAAGCGGTCGCCGAACCGGAGGATCAGCGAAGCCGTCGGCGCCTCCAACACGAAGCCGTCGCTCGAGAGGAAGATCGCGTCGTCCGCCCCGCGCCGGTGCGCCTCACGCAGAGCAGCCATGTTCACGGCGTAAGAGAGGGTCTTGGCGCCCAGCAGCAGCCACGGCGCCCGCTCGGCCGCGCCCAGGTCGTATCCGCGGTCGAGGGTGACGACACGCACGCCCTGCTCCCGTACGGCGGAGAAATCGGATGCCGGCGCCGCCGTCACCCATGCCGTCGGCGTGGGCCCGTGCTCGACGCCGCGGCTGAGGATGAGCTTGATCACGGATTCGCCCGCACCGAGCTGTGCCGCGGCCCGGTCGATGGCCTGGCGCCACTGCGCGAGGTTCGGCACCGGAAGGTCGCACAGGCGTGCCGAGTGCGCGAGCCGCTCGAGGTGCGGGACGACTTCCTGCGCATGCCCGTCGACCACGCCGATCGACTCGAACACGCCGTCACCGCGCTGCGTGCTCAGCTCCCCCACGCTGAGCGCGGGGGCCGCAGCATCCACCTGCGTGAACGTGTCGGCGTAGTCGGAGCGCTGCTCCTCGGCGGGCACGGGATCGATCATGAGTGCGAAACGCCCGGTCATGATCCGAGCCTAGAGGGCGGGAATACCCTCCGCCGCATCGCGTTACAATTGAGTGGCCGGGCCGCATAACCCCGGGCTCCATTTTTCGCCGCTACGAGCGGCCTTCCGCCGAGAGGCGTTCTTGCGGCCCGGTCTTTTCTTTGTCCGGGCGCTATTCTGCAGGCCCGGCGGCCCGCCGGAGCGTGTCCGTCAGCTGAGAGCCCCCGTGCGCCACAGCACCGCTGCGGCCGCCAGATCCTGCGCATAGCTGCTGAGTCGTAGCGCTCGAGTGGTCAGTTCGCTGGCTCGCGCCGGTTCGGTGGGCTCGTAGTCGTCCGCCGAGTGGGTCGCCCCTGAAGCCTGCACCCGGCAGAACGCGGCGGCGCGGTCGAGAGCCACCGCGAAGTCCCCGCGGAACGCCCCGCGCAGGATCGTGTCGATCAGCGCGACGAGCTCGTCAGGGCTCGCCGGCACCGGAGCGCCGGCGATCACGACATCGGCCGAGGCCAGCTCCAGCCGACCGCGGTCATAGAGCAGCGCGGCCGTGCGGGCGTCGGCGTGGATCGCGAGCTGCAGCACGTACAGGCGCCACAGCGCGCCGGGAAGCGTGCGGGACGGAGCCTTCGACCACAGCTCCGCGATCTCGTCGATGCCGTGCTCGGAGGTGAATGCCACGAGCCGCTCCGCGCTGGCACCGCTCTCGTCCGCACGGACGCGCGTCAGCAGAGCGGATGCCGTGGCGTGTGCGACCCGCGTCTCTTCGGCGGGATCGTGCGCGCCGACGATGTTGTCGAAGGAGGAGGACGGTCGGCGCACAGGGCGGTGGTGCTGCTCAGGCATCCCTCCAGGGTACGCGCGATCGGCGACGCTCAGGCCGTGGGGATGACGATCACCGGGTCAGACGTCGGCTGCCCCGTCGGCGACCCGCCGGCCTGTTCGACGGTCACCGCGATCGCATCTCCTGCCTGCATGTCGCCATCGAGCAGGGCTGTCGCCTCACCGCCGTCGACATCGAACACGCCTGCCGAGACGGGGGCGTCACCGCGCACGAACCAGAGTTCGTAGGTCTCGCCCTCCCCGGGATTCGGGAGCCCGTCGGCCACGAGCACGGCCTTGCCGACCGAGCCCGACCAGTGCGCCGTCGCCGTTCCGCCGTCATCGAGCGCGACCGTCGCCTGCTCGGCGTCTCCCGCCGCTTCGATCTCCTGCAGGGCGACCACGCTCGCGGGGCGGTTCAGCTGCTGATTCAGAGCCACTGCGCCGATGCCGACGCCGACGAGGAGGGCGAGGCACGCGGCCAACGCGAACACCGTGCGAGTCCATCGGCGCGGCTTCGGGGATTCGGCGGTGGCCTCCTCCGTCGTGAAGCTCTCCGGTGCCGGAGCGGCCGCACGCGGCTCGTCGCCGTCCGACTCGATTCTCTGTGGCGTGACGGCGATCTGCGCGAGCAGGGCGGACCGGATGCTCGCGGGCGGATCTACCGTCGCGGCCGTCTCGGCGAGTAGCCCGGCCGCACCGGCATCCGCCTCGACGATGGCCTGCCACTCGGGGTGCGCGGCGAGTGCGTCACGGAAACGGCGCTCGTCGTCTGCCGACAGCGCGTGCAGGGCGGCACCTGCCGCGAGCTCTGCGAACTCTCTCTCGTTCATGCCGTCACCCCCATCGCCGTGCGCAAACGGGTCAGCCCGTCTCGCATCCGTGTCTTGATCGTCCCCAGCGGCGCGCCCACCAGGGCCGCGATCTCGTTCTGACTGTAACCGCCGTAGTAGGCGAGGACGAGTGCCTCGCGCTGCACCTCAGGAAGCCCCGAGAGAGCGTCGACGACCTTCTCGCCTTCGATTCCCAGCTCCACCTGTTCTGCGACGCTGTCGTGTGCCACACCGATGTCCTTGAATCCGGCCCGCACATCGCGGTCGGCGCTCGACTGCGATGCCCGCACCCGGTCGACGGCCCGACGATGTGCGATCGTCATGACCCACGTTCGTCCTTGACCTCTGTTCGGAGCGAAGCGGGAAGCGGATTGCCAGATCTCCAGGAAGACCTCCTGCAGGACCTCCTCGCTCTGCGCCCGGTTGACCAGCACGCGGAGGATCAGCCCGAAGGCGCGGGAGGAGAGGGCGTCGTAGAGGGCCGCGAAGGCAGCCTGGTCACCGTCGGCGACGCGCACGAGGAGGTCGCCGACAGCATCCTGCGTCGCGCCGTCCTCCGGGACGTCCATTCCATCGATGACCATCTCCACAAGCATGCCGCATCTCCTCTCCGTACCCGTGCAGACGTCACCCGAATGTGAAGGAATAGACCTGGATTCCGGGCGGGACGTCGAGCGTGAGGGTGCCTTCGGCGATGTCGGTCTGCTTGAGCAGCTCGTACGAGCGCGGAGTGCCGTCGATCGCGATGGTCTCCGTCGATCCGTCGTCGCGTCGGAGCTCGATGTCTCCCGTCCCGGCGACCACGACCCGCACCTCGGCGGCGTGATACTCGAGGCTGATGCGTCCGTCATCACTCTCCGGCGTCGCGTACTGCGTCTCGATCGTCCAGTCGCCGTCGAGCGCGAAGCTGTCGGCCGGCTGATCCTTCGGGAACGTGTACGCGTTGGTGCCGGAGCGGTAGTCGCCGTCGCCGCCGTAGTTGACGTCCTTCGACGAACCGAGGAATGTCTCCCTCGTCGTCGACCCCACATCGGGTGTGTCATCTTCGACGTCTGTCGCGCCGGGAAGGTCGACGGACGGATCCGCGTCCTTCAACAGCTCGCGGATCATCGACTCGGTCGCGGCGTAGTTGCCCTCTCCGAACGAGATGTGGCGCACGGTTCCCTCTGCATCGATCAGGTAGTGGGCGGGCCAGTAGCGGTTGCGGTAGTTCGTCCACGTCGACAGGTTGTTGTCGAGGGCGACCGGGTATTCGATGCCGAAGTCTCGCGCGCCGGCCGCCACATTGCCCGGGTCCTTCTCGAACGCGTACTCGGGAGAGTGGATGCCGATCACCTGCAGGCCCGCATCGCGGTACGCCTCGTCCCAGGCGACCACGTGCGGCAGCGAACGCTGGCAGTTGATGCACGAGTACGCCCAGAAGTCGATCAGCACCACCTGGCCGCGCAGATCCTTCAGGTCGAGGGCCTCACCATCCGGCGTGTTGAGCCATTCCTGGATGCCCTTGATCGACGGCGCCGTTCCACACGTCTCGAGTTCCTCGGCACCGTTGGTGCACTTGTCGAGATCCTTGTTCTCTTCGTTGACGAGTCCGCCGAGATCGAGGGCGTCCTTCACCTGGTCGGAGTCGGCGATCTGCTCCTGGAGCGGAGCCGTGTAGTCGGGCAGCAGACGCTGCAGCGCCTGGGGCACGTTGAACACGAGCCCGACGGCGAGCGCGATCATCGCGATGCCGGCGGCGATGCGCAGCCCGCGCTCCTTCGAGCGGAAGGAGCGGATGCGCTCGACGACGCTGCGGCCGGCGAGGGCGAAGATCAGCAGCGGCACCGCCACGCCGATCGAGAACGACACGGTGAGCAGCACGGTTCCGATGCCGATCTGACCGGTGGAGCCGGCGACGATGATGGCGGCCAGCACGGGGCCTGCGCACGGCACGAACACTGCACCCAGCGCGAGGCCGACGCCGAAGCCGCTCCCCCGGTTCTTCACCTCGCGTTGACCGAACCGCTGGAACGGGCGCTCGAGGATGTGCTGGAACCGCGGCACGATGAGCCCGACGCCGATGATGATCAGCACCGCGATGCCGACCCAGCGGATGATGTCCTGCGGCAGATTCAGCAGCCCGAGCAGCAGTGAGCCGCCGAGCGTGACGAGCGTGAAGCTCAGCACCAGCCCCGCGATCACGAAGTACGGGCGGCTGCGCCTGGCGGGCACCACCTCGTCTTCATACCGCGCGGACTGGGCGCCCCCGGTGAGGAAGATCACGGGCAGCACGGGCAGGATGCACGGCGAGATGCCGGTGATGAGCCCGCCGAGCAGGCCGATGATGATCAGGTCCATGAGGTCCCCACTTCTGTCGGGAGCTGTTCGCTCCGGGGACGACAACGGATTGGATTCGATCGATCTGAGAGATTTCTGAGATTTCTCCCATCCGATCTCGAAGGTGCTCCGAACAGCCCTCGACGCCACGGAGAGGCCGTGGCTCAGTTCTGAAGGAGCTCGACATGTTCAGCACCAAGAAGAAGGTCACCGCAGCCATCACCCTCGGCCTGGCGAGCGCGTTCCTGCTCTCCGCCTGTTCGATGGGCAGCGGCAGCACCACGGAGGAGTCCACCGAGCCCAAGACTCCGGAGACGTCGGAGTCGACGCCGATGGAGGAGATGGACCCGGCCGCGAACCTCGTGGGCCCCGGTTGCGCCGCCTACGCCGAAGCTGTGCCGGAGGGCGCAGGATCGATCCAGGGCATGTCCCAGGACCCGGTCGCCGTCGCCGCATCCAACAACCCGATGCTGACCACGCTGGTCGCAGCGGTGAGCGGACAGCTCAACCCCGACGTGAACCTCGTCGACACGCTCAACGGAGACGAGTTCACCGTGTTCGCACCGGTGGATGACGCCTTCGCGAAGATCGACCCGGCCACCATCGAGGCTCTCAAGACCGACAGCGAGACGCTGAGCTCGATCCTGACCTACCACGTGGTCCCCGGCCAGATCGAGCCGGCCGACATCGAGGGCATGCACAAGACGGTCCAGGGTGCCGAGCTCGAAGTCACCGGCAGCGGCGATGACTGGATGGTCAACGACGCCAAGGTCGTCTGTGGTGGAGTGCAGACCGCGAACGCGACCGTGTACCTGATCGACACGGTCCTGATGCCCCCGGCTTCCTAAGCACGGGATGGCCGGGAGGAGGACCCGGCACGCGGCCTTCTCGGGGTAGGGGGAGCCACCCGGGAAGGAGAAGGGGGCGC
>NZ_JBLVOH010000086.1:10157-10558 GCF_053543675.1 Microbacterium umsixpiens | reverse complement strand
GGCGACGGCCACGACCGCGGCCACGACCCGACGACTCGTCCTGCGACTGCTCGCGCTCGGCGATGCGGTCGAAGATGCGCTCTCCGCGGTCGGGCCGTGCGGGCAGCGGGGTGATCTCGGGCGCGTAGAAGTGCAGTTGCGTGGAGACCTGCGACACGAAGACCTCGGGCAGCAGACCGAGCGACACGGCGGTCACCACGGCCGGGGCCTCGGGAGCAGCCGGGGCCTTCTCGGCGACAGGCGCCTCGACGGTGGAATCCTCGGCAGCGGTCTCAGTGACGGCCGCTCCTTCGGCCGGAGCGTCGGGGACAGCGCTCTCCTCGACGATCGCCTCGACGTCGGCATCCGAGGGAACCACGGCATCGCCGCTCTCCGCCGCAGCGTCTGCCTCGACCTCGGAT
>NZ_JBLVOH010000086.1:8917-10137 GCF_053543675.1 Microbacterium umsixpiens | reverse complement strand
AGCGATCACCGCGGCCGCCTCGTCGTCGGCAGCGGCATCCGCGGCGGCACCCGCCGCAGCGTCGTCCGCAGCGGCGGCTGCGTCTTCGGCGGCCGCGTAACCGGCGGCGACATCATCGGCGGCAGCGTCGGCCGCGACCTCTGCGGCATCCGATGCGGCGTCGTCCTCGTTCGCCGGCCCTTTCGGGTCGTCGGCGTCGGGAGCAGTGGGCTCCGTCAGCGGCTCCGCGGCGTCAGCCGGGAAGTCGAGGGTAGGTACGTTGTTGTCATTGTTCTCATCGGCCATCTCTGGCTTACTCCCTGCACGGGGCACTGGTGCTCCGTGAAATCTCATGCGGTACCCGCGGGTTCCGCGAACTCACTCGGTGTGCGACCGGCTCATGGCTCTGATCACGTGGGGCATGGGGCCCCGAAGTCTGCGTCGGCACGTGTCGCGGCAAGGCCGTTCATCGTGTCACAGGCCATTATCGCACCAAGTGGGTCCGTTCACGGCATCCCGTCGAGACCAGTGCGTTTTTGTCCGGCCTGTTCTCGCCACATCCATAGCCATCGCGGGGATAATCCTCAGTATGAGCGAGCAGCGCACCCGCCCCGTCGTCTACGCCGTCTGGCTGATCTTCGCGAGCGTGGTGGGCTGGTTCGCCGCCTTCCAGCTCCTCACCGAGAAGCTCGCCAAGCTCGAGAATCCCGACGCGGTGTCCAACTGCTACGTGAGCGTGATGATCCAGTGCGACGTCAACCTCAACTCGTGGCAGGGCGAGGTCTTCGGCTTCGCGAACCCGATCATCGGCCTCACACTGTGGATGGCGCCGCTGGTCGTCGGCGTGGCGCTGCTCGCCGGCGCGCGCTTCCCCCGTTGGTTCTCGCTGGCTTTCGGTGCCGGGATCACGTTCGCGTTCGGCTTCGTCGTCTGGCTCATCAGCCAGAGCCTGTACGCGCCGAACCTCGGCGTGTTGTGCCCGTGGTGCATGGCCACGTGGGCGGTCACCATCCCGACCTTCTTCGCGACCATGGTGCATCTCACCCGCAACGGCACGTTCACGAGCAGCGAGCGGGCGCAGGAGCGCGCGAACCGGCTGATGCCCTGGGTGCCGCTTGCGACGATCCTCGCCTACGCGTTGATCATCCTGCTCGTCCAGCTGCGCGGCCTCGACCTTCTCGGCGAGGTCATCGGCATGATCTTCTGATCCCGCTCCACGGAATGAGGAAACCCCCCCCCCC
>NZ_JBLVOH010000086.1:8194-8827 GCF_053543675.1 Microbacterium umsixpiens | reverse complement strand
GGGGGGTTTCCTGTCTCGGAGCTCAGTCGAACCAGATGCCGAGCTCACGTGCGGCCGACTCGGGGCTGTCCGAGCCGTGCACGAGGTTCTGCTGCACCTTGAGGCCCCAGTCGCGGCCGAAGTCGCCGCGGATCGTGCCGGGGGCAGCCGTCGTCGGGTCGGTGGTCCCGGCGAGCGAGCGGAATCCCTCGATCACGCGGTTGCCGGCGAGGCGGATCGCGACCGACGGGCCGGAGAGCATGAACTCGAGCAGCGGCTCGTAGAACGGCTTGCCCTCGTGCTCGGCGTAGTGCTCGGCGAGCAGGTCGCGGTCGGGCTCCACCAGGCGGATGTCGACGAGGGCGTACCCCTTCGCCTCGATGCGGGCGAGGATCGTGCCGGTGAGGCCGCGGGCGACACCATCGGGCTTGACGAGGACGAGGGTTTCTTCGGTGGCCATGTCATTCACTCTCTGTCTGAGTCTCGGTCGTGGGTTCGGCGGGGCGTCGTGCGTCCAATCGGGCCCCTCCGATGGTCGCATACGCCCACATGCCGCCGAAAATCAGGACGACGAGCAGGATGGCCGGAACGAAGAACGCCGACAGTGCGACGATGGCCTGGACGACCCACCCGGCCGTGAGGGCCCAGGGCTTC
>NZ_JBLVOH010000086.1:0-8153 GCF_053543675.1 Microbacterium umsixpiens | reverse complement strand
CGAGGACTGCACCGCCGACGATCCCCCACCACTGCTCGATGCCGGCAGGAAGCTGACGCAGGCCGAAGATCGTGAGTCCGACGAGGAACACCACGATCGCCTCGAACCCGAGCACGATGGGCGCGAGCTTCTGCACGAGTGTCCTCGGCGGGCGAGGCGCGCGTGCGGGAGCGGCATCCGCGTTCACGCGCGCCACCCCGACTTCCAGTCTTCTTCCTCGGCAAGGGCGATCGCCTCACCGGCGAGCACGACCGAGCCGGCGATCACGACGGCGCGGCGATCGGATGCGGCCGCCCACTCGCGCGCCGCGTCGGCAGCGTCGGAGAGGGAGTGATGCACGGTCGCCCGCTGACCCGCCTGCTCGACGAGGTCGGCGATCGCGTCGGCGTCGCTCGCGCGATCCGAGTCCGGCGCCGTGGCGAAAACGTGCGCGACGGCGGGAGCGAGTCGGCCGACGATGCCTGCGGCGTCCTTGTCGTCGAGCACACCGAGCACGAGGCCCCACTCGTCGAAGTCGAAGCTGTCGTCCAGCGCCTGGGCGAGAGCCGTGGCACCGTGCGGATTGTGGGCGGCATCGACGATCACGGTCGGCGCGATTCCGAGCAGCTGCAGCCGCCCCGGAGAGGTCGTGCCCTGGAGCCCATCGGAGATGATGTCGCCCGCGATCGCCTGGGTAGCCCCGCAGATGAGCGACTCGACGGCGGCGACGGCGAGTGCGGCGTTGTGGCCCTGGTGGGCTCCGTACAGCGGCAGGTAATCCTCGGCGTACTCCCCCGCGAGTCCGCGGATCGTGAGCAGCTGGCCGCCGACGGCGAGCTTCTGCTCCGTGATGCCGAACTCCTCGCCCTCGAAGGCGATGGTCGCGTTGCGCTCCGCCGCCACGCGGCGCAGCACCTCGGCGGCCTCGGGAGGCTGCTGGGCGGAGACGACAGCCGCGCCCTCCTTGATGATGCCCGCCTTGACCTCCGCGATCTCGGCGATCGTGTCGCCGAGCCGATCCGCGTGGTCGATGTCGATCGGCGCGAACACCGCTACATCGCCGTCGGCCGTGTTCGTGGAGTCCCACTCCCCACCCATGCCGACCTCGAGCACCAGCACATCCACCGGCGCATCCGCCACGGCGACGAACGCCAGGACCGTGAGCAGCTCGAAGAAGGTCAGCGGCGCATCGCCCGCGGCCTCGAACTCCGCGTCCACGATGTCGACGAACGGCTCGATCTCATCCCACGCGTCGGCGATGGCCTCGTCGGCGATCGGCTCGCCGTCGATCATGATGCGCTCCGTGAAACGCTCCAGGTGCGGGCTGGTGAACAGGCCCGTGCGCAGATCGTGGGCACGCAGGAGGCTCTCGATCATGCGCGCCGTCGAGGTCTTGCCGTTCGTGCCCGTGATGTGGATCACGCGGTAGGTGCGCTGCGGGTCGTCCAGGAAGGCGAGGATGCGCGCGGTGCGCTCCTTGCGCGGCTGCACCCAGCGCTCCCCCGCACGGCTCAGCAGCGCCTCGTAGACGGCGTCCGCTCGTTCCCTCTCGCTCATGCTCCGGCCTTTCCGCTCGCGACCGCAGTCGCATCGATCGTCACGATCACCGGGGCCTTCGTCGCACCGAGCGCACGCGCTCCCGAGCGGAAGACGCCGTCGCCGGGGCTCGTGACCTCATCGACCAGGGTCTCGAGGTCGTCGGTCGGCTGCACGGCGAAGGCGACCGCGAGGGTCTCCGCGGCGATCAGCTCTGCATGGGCCTCCAGCGCGGCGGCGGCGTCGGGCGACGCGTTCAGTGCCAGGACGATGCGGTCGCTGACGTCGAGACCCGCATTCTTCCGCGCCTCCTGGACCACGCGGATCGCGTCGCGGGCGAGACCCTCGGCCTCGAGCTGCGGCGTGGTCTGCGTGTCGAGCAGCACGAACCCGCCCGAGGGAACGATCGCCAGCGCCTCGCCGTCCGGACGCCCGGTGGTCTCCAGCGCGAGGTCGTACTCGGTGGGCTCCAGGGCGATTCCGCCCGCGGTGACGACCCCTCCCTCCTCGGACCAGTCCCCCGCCTTGGCGGCCTTGATCACGGTCTGCACGTTCTTGCCGAGGCGCGGACCCGCGGCACGCGCATTCACGCTCAGGCGGTGCGTGATGCCGTATTCGACGGCGGTCGTGTCCTGCAGGGCGACGAGCTCGACCGACTTGACGTTGAGCTCCTCGCGCAGGATGTCCTCGAACTGCCCCAGCGTTCCGGCCAGCGGCGACACGACGGTCAGACGTGCCAGCGGGAGGCGCACGCGCAGCTTCTCCTTCTTGCGCAGAGCGTTGCCGACGCTCGAGAGCTCGCGCACCGCATCCATCGCGTCGCGGATCTCGTCGGCGGCCGGGAACTGCGTGTCATCCGGCCAGTCGGTCAGGTGCACACTGCGCCCGCCGGTGAGGCCCTGCCACACGCGCTCGCTGATCAGCGGCACGAGCGGTGCCGCGACGCGGGTGAGCGTCTCGAGCACCGTGTACAGCGTGTCGAATGCCTCGCGGCTCTTCGGGTCCTCGGTGACACCGACCCAGAAGCGGTCGCGCGAGCGACGGATGTACCAGTTCGTCAGCACCTCGGCGAAGTCGCGCAGGCGCGCCGATGCCGTGGTCGAATCGAGCCCTTCCAGGTCCGCTCGAACCTCGCGCACGAGGTCACCGAGGCGAGCCAGGATGTAGCGGTCGAGCACATCCGTGGAATCCGTGCGCCATTCGGCCTCGTAGCCGTCGACACCGGACGCGTTCGCGTAGGTGGCGAAGAAGTACCAGGAGTTCCACAGCGGCAGCAGGAACTCGCGGACGCCGGAGCGGATGCCCTCTTCGGTCACCGCGAGGTTGCCGCCGCGCAGCACGGAGCTCGACATCAGGAACCAGCGCATCGCGTCGGAGCCGTCGCGATCGAGCACCTCGGAAACGTCCGGGTAGTTGCGCAGCGACTTCGACATCTTGTACCCGTCGCTGCCCAGCACGATGCCGTGGCAGCTGACACCGGTGAACGCCGGGCGGTCGAACAACGCCGTCGACAGCACGTGCATGACGTAGAACCAGCCGCGGGTCTGACCGATGTACTCGACGATGAAGTCCGCCGGCGCGTGCGAGTCGAACCACTCCTGGTTCTCGAACGGGTAGTGCACCTGGGCGTAGGGCATCGAACCCGAGTCGAACCACACGTCGAAGACGTCTTCGATCCGTCGCATCGTGCTCTTGCCCGTGGGGTCGTCGGGGTTCGGGCGCGTCAGGTCATCGATGTACGGGCGGTGCAGGTCGATCTCGCCCTCGGGGTTGCGCGGCAGCGTACCGAAGTCGCGCTCCAGATCCTCGAGCGAACCGTAGGCGTCGACGCGCGGGTACTCCGGGTCGTCGCTCTTCCAGATCGGGATCGGCGAACCCCAATAGCGGTTGCGGCTGATCGACCAGTCGCGCGCACCCTCGAGCCACTTGCCGAACTGGCCGTGCTTCACGTTCTCCGGCACCCAGGTGATCTGCTCGTTGTTCGCGAGCATGTCGTCCTTGATGTCCGTCACGCGGATGAACCAGCTCGACACGGCCTTGTAGATCAGCGGGTTCCGGCAGCGCCAGCAGTGCGGGTACGAGTGCTCGTAGCTCTGCAGACGGATCAGTCGGCCGTTCTCGCGGATCAGGCGCACGAGCGGCGTGTTCGCGTCCATCCACAGCTGACCCGCCACATCGGTGACGTTCGGGAGGAACTTCCCGCCGTCGTCGAGCGAGAGGATCGTGGGGATACCGGCCGCGCCCGCGACCCGCTGGTCGTCCTCACCGTAGGCCGGGGCCTGGTGGACGATGCCGGTGCCGTCGCTGACCGTGACGTAGTCGTCGACCAGGATGCGCCAGGCGTTCTCGGTGCCGTACGTCTCGGTGTCGGCGTAGTAGTCGAACAGGCGGTCGTAGGTGACGTCCTGCAGCTCGGCGCCGCGGACGGTGGCGTCGATCGCGGCGAGCGCCTCCTCCGCACTCTCGTACCCGAGGTCCTTCGCGTAACCGCCGACGAGCTCGCGGGCGAGCAGGTAGCGATGCGCGGACGACTCGATCGCGGCATCCGTGGTCCCGGCGACCTGATGCACGTCTGCGGCACCGAGCGGGCCCGCGGGCAGCACGACGTACTCGATCTCCGGCCCCACGGCGAGTGCGACGTTTGTCGGCAACGTCCAGGGCGTGGTCGTCCACGCGAGGGCACGGACCCCCGTGAGGCCGAGCGACTCGGCCTTGGCCCCGGTGAGTGGGAAGGTGACCGTGACCGAGGGGTCCTGACGCATCTGATACACGTCGTCGTCCATGCGCAGTTCGTGGGCGCTGAGCGGGGTCTCATCACGCCAGCAGTACGGCAGGACGCGGTAGCCCTCGTAGGCGAGGCCCTTGTCGTACAGCGTCTTGAACGCCCAGAGCACGCTCTCCATGTACCCGAGGTCGAGCGTCTTGTAGCCGCGGTCGAAGTCGACCCAGCGCGCCTGGCGGGTGACGTAGTCCTGCCACTCGTGCGTGTAGGCGAGCACGGAGCTCTTCGCCTTCGCGTTGAAGACGTCGATGCCCATCTCCTCGATCTCGGCCTTCTCTGTGATGCCGAGCTGCTTCATCGCCTCGAGCTCGGCGGGAAGTCCGTGGGTGTCCCAGCCGAAGACCCGGTCGACCTTGTGGCCGGTCATGGTCTGGAAGCGCGGGAACACGTCCTTGGCGTACCCGGTGAGGAGGTGGCCGTAGTGCGGCAGGCCGTTCGCGAACGGCGGGCCGTCGTAGAACACCCACTCCGGCGATCCCTCACGCTGCTCGATCGAGGCGCGGAAGGTGTCGTCGTCCTTCCAGAACGCGAGCACCTCCTCCTCGATCTGCGGGAAGCGGGGGCTGGGCGCGACGGAATCGGCGGCGGGGCCGAAGGAGGAACGGGGGTAGGTCATCGTGTCTCGCAGTGGTCGTCGTGGCGGATGCTCCTGCGAGGACGACCCTCACGGACCGCGGTACCACCTCGCGTGCCACGCCTTGCGACGCGACCACTCTCACTGCGGCTGTGACGGGCCTGCCCCGCTCGGTTCTAGTGAGCACACCCCCGGGGGGATGCGCCGTTCTTCCGAGAGCTCCCCGGTGATGCCGGATCGATGCTCGTCCCTCCAGTGTACGCGGGTCCCGCGCGCCGCGCGCCGTCGCAGATCCGCACTCCCTCGAAGCGATGCCTCTACCGACGCCAGGGCAGGGGCCAGGCCGGTGTCCGTGTCAGGCCATAGCCTCGGAGCATGGCCCGCACGACAGAGTCCCCCGCACCGCCCCGTATCAGCGCCCCCGATCTGCCCCCGGAGTTCGAGCCCGCCTCTCCCGCGCGCAGCGCCGACATCATCGCCGCGAGCCTCGATCTCCACGGAACGGTGGACCTCGCCTACGCGACACTCGAACAGTGCACCGTGTCGGCGGATGCCGAAGCCGTCGACCTCACGGGCGCGACGGTGGTCGACGTCGAGATGTCCGGGGCACGCATCGCTTCACTGCGGATGCGCGACACCGGTGTGCGACGACTGCGGATCGCTGGCGGCCGCATCGGTACCCTCGACCTCAGCGAGGCACACATCTCGGAACTCGAGCTGCGTGACGTACGGATCGACTACCTCAACCTCGGTGCCGCGAAGGTGACCGACCTCGAGATCTCCGGCTGCGCGATCCGCACGATCGACATGCCGCAGGCCGACCTCACCCGCGTCCGGTTCACCGCCACGACCAGCGACGAGGTCGACCCGCGGGGTATGCGCGCCACAGACGTCGATCTGCGCGGTCTCGATGCGATGACCTACCTCGACGCCAACAGCCTCCGCGGGACGACACTCTCGTCGTTCCAGGTGCAGCAGCTGGCGCCCGTGATCGCGGCGGGCCTGGGCATCCAGATCAAGGACTGACGGAACCGCTCGCCTCCCGCAGCTCTCGCGTGAACGGATGCTGCGGCGCTGCGAACACCTCGGCGGTCGCGCCCTGCTCCACGATCCGGCCATCCTGCATGACGAGCACCTCGTCGGCGACGGCTCCGACCACATCGAGGTCGTGCGAGACGAGGATCATCGTCAGTTTCCGTTCTTGCTGCAGTCGGGCGAGCAGCTGCAGCACGCGTTCGCGGACCGAGGGGTCGAGCGCCGACACGGGTTCGTCGAGGACGAGCACCTCGGGGTCGGCGGCGAGCGCCCGGGCGATCGCTGCGCGCTGACGCTGCCCGCCGGAGAGCGCGCGAGGACGACGGTCGGCGAGTTCGGGTGCGAGGCCGACCTCGTCCAGCAGCTCGGCGACCCGCTCGGCCCGTCTGCCCCGGGGCACGCCCGCGGCCTCGAGCCCCTCGCGCAGGGAGCGCCCGATCGTCCATCGGGGGTCGAAGGCACCGAGCGGGTTCTGGTGCACGAGCTGCACCCGCGGCTCGCCGATCCAGCGCAGCGAGCCGGCGTCCGGCTGCTCGACACCGACGATCATCCGCGCCAAGGTCGTCTTCCCCGATCCGGACTCCCCCACGACGCCGAGCGTCCGCCCCGCCACGACGGTGAACGACGCCTCGATGACCGCCGGCACCGCGTCGAAGCTCTTCGAGACTCCGTCCACGACCAGCACCGGCGCCGACTCCGTCTGCACCCCCGCTCGGGGTTCGTGGATCGTCGCCGCGATCAGCTGACGCGTGTACTCGTGCTGCGGGCTCTCCAGCACCTCGGACACCGGGCCGGACTCGACCACCTGCCCGCCCTTCATGACCAGCACCCGGTCCGCGAGCCGCCGGACGGCCGCGAAGTCGTGGCTGATGAAGACGAGCGCGGTCCCGGCGTCCGTGATATCGCGCAGCAGGCCGAGGATCCGCGCCTGCACCGTGGCGTCCAGCGCCGTCGTCGGCTCATCGGCCACGAGGACGACAGGAGATGCGGCGATCGCGGAGGCGATCAATGCCCGCTGTCGGAGTCCGCCCGAGAGCTCGTGCGCATACTGCCGGGAGCGACGCTCCGCATCCGGCATCCACACCCGCCGCAGAAGCTCTCGCACCCGGGCGTCGAGCGCTGCCCGGCCCCGCACGATGCCGTGCAGGCGCAACGGCTCCGCCACTTCCGCACCGATGCGGCGGAGCGGATCGAGCGAGACCAGGGCGTCCTGCGAGACGAGGCCGATGCCGGCGCCACGGAGCCCCCGCCAGCCGCGCTCGGAGAGCGTCGCCGCATCCCTTCCGTCGACGGTGAGCGTGTCGACCGTCACCGTCGCATCCGACGGCGTGAGCCCGAGGAGTGCGCGCGCGGTGAGTGTCTTGCCCGCTCCGGATTCCCCGACGATCGCGACGCACTCACCCGGCTCCACCGCGAACCCGACACCGTCGACGACCGGGTCCGCGCCGAACGCGATCCGCAGTCCCCGCACCTCCAGCGCACTCACGACGTCCGCCCTTCTGCGCGTGCCCGCAGGATGCGCCCGAGGACAGTCGCCGAGATGACGGTGAGGGTGATGGCGATTCCGGGGAAGACCGCGATCCACCATGCCTGTCCCAGCACGTTGCGTCCTCCGGCGAGCATCAGCCCCCATTCGGGCGTCGGCTCGGACGGGCCGAGACCGAGGAAGCTCAGGCCCGCCGCGGCCAGGATGCTCGACCCGATGCCGATCGTCGCGAGCACACTCAGCGCCCCGAGCACACCGGGGACGACGTGACGCGTGAACGCCTTCACCCTCGGTACGCCCAGGATGCGCGCGGCTTCGACGTGCTCGGCGATCCGCAGGGTCTGCGTCTGCACGCGGGCGAGCCGGATGTACACGGGCACCGCGGCGAGAGTGACCGCGATCGCGATGTTCACCGGCCCCGGCCCCAGCACCGCGACCACGACGAGAGCGACGAGGAACTCGGGAAAAGCCATCAGCACGTCGTTGACCCGCATCACGGTGGTATCCACCGCTCGGGGTGCAACCCCGGCGAGAGCTCCGATGACGAGGCCGACCGCCAGCGCGACCGCCGTGGCGAGAAGCCCGATCCCCAGCGAGCGCCCAGCCCCGTAGACGACACGCGAGTACACGTCGCGACCGCTCTGGTCGGTGCCGAAGAGATGCTCGGCACTCGGTGGGAGCAGCGCCGAGCGGACGTCGGTCTGCAGCGGATCGTGAGTCGCGAGCATTCCGGGGAAGACGGCGACGAAGACGATCAGAGT
>NZ_JBLVOH010000085.1:0-8215 GCF_053543675.1 Microbacterium umsixpiens | reverse complement strand
TCCTTTCCGAAGGTGTGGTGTCGGCCGTTACTGCTCGACGCCGATGGTGGACAGATCGATGCTTCCGAAGAAGTACCCCACCTGGGCGTTGTGGATCTTCGAGCCCACGACGCTGTTGGTGAAGGTGCGGATGAGCGGCACGAGCGGGTAAGACTCCATGGCCTCGTTGTAGAGCTCGGCCCAGCGCGTGTTCAGCTCTTCGGAGGTGCCGTTGGTGTTGCGCAGCTCGTACATGTCGCCGGAGATCTTCTCGTCGTAGAAGCGCGAGATGTTGCTGAAGCCGTACGTCGTCCCGTCCAGGCTCGGGCCGATGTTGGGGTCGACCGTTGTCCGGGTGGAGCCGGAGGCCGCACCGCCGCACCAGCCGGCGCGGGCGAGGTCGGGCATCTCGTCGCTGGCGAGCACCGTGTAGTAGTTCGCGGCAGGGATCGGCACGAGCTGCAGGTCGATGCCGAGCTCGGTGAAGTTCTGCTGGAGCACGGTGCCGAGGTTCTTGTACCGGTCGATCGCGTTCGAGTAGCCGTACGTGAGCGAGGCGGGGACATCCTTGCCCTCGAGCAGCTTCTTGGCGGCCTCGAGCTGCGGGGCGCCGTCGATGTCGAGGTCGGTGGTCTCGGCGACGTAGCCGACCTGCGAGTCGTTGAGGTACGAGTTGGTGAGCTTGCCGAAGCGCGCACCGCCGTACTGCACCTGGATAGCCGCACGGTCCATCGCCAGGGCGAGCGCGTGACGCACGTCGGGGTCGGTGATGGTCTCGGTGTTGAAGTTCAGCACATCGGTGCAGCCGAGCAGTCCGGAGGCGGTGCGGTCGGCGACGGACGACTCGGTCAGGCGTGAGGTGTCCGAGGCCTGGAGAGCGCCGTTCGAGTCGAGCGTGATCGCGGTCGGGTCGGCATCCGAGATCAGCTGCTGGCTGATGGTCGCCTGCGCGGTCGACAGCGAGAACGTGAACGTGTCCGGCAGGGCGGTGCGGTTCTCGTCGGTCGCGGGATCCCAGGAGGGGTTGCGCACGAGCTTCAGCTCCCGGCCGCGGTCGTAGCTCTCGATCATGTACGGGCCCGAGGAGATCGGGTGGTTCGTGTAATCGAGCATCGTGTCCTTCGCCTGCGGGACCGGCGCCGTGTTCGAGCGCGACACGAGGGCGGCGAAGTCGGGGTTCGGCTGCTTCAGATGGAAGATCACGGTCTTGTCGTCGGGGGTCTCGACGGCCGTCAGATCGCCGCCGCCCGAGTACGGACCCTTGTAATCATCGGCATCGAGAGCGGAGTTCAACTCCTGCGGTGCCTGGGTGAAGACGTCGCGCGCGAACGTGCGGGCGATGCCGTACTTCACATCGGCGGCGGTGATGGGCGTACCGTCCTCGTACTTCAGACCGTCTTTGAGGGTGTAGGTCCAGGTGAGGCCGTCTTCCGAGGCGGTGCCGGTGTCGGTCGCGAGGTCGCCGACGATCGTGGGCGGCTCTCCGGCGGTCTCCTTCGCCATCGTCAGCGTGCGGTAGTAGAGCTGGCCGACGTTCGCGGTCTGCACATAGTTGCTGTTGCCCGGGTCGAGCGTCATGAAGTCGCTCGACATCAGGACGTTGACGTTGCCGCCGGCCTCATCGAAGCCCGGCTGCACGATGTGCGCGGCATACGGGTCCTTCGAGCCGGTGGGGGCGGATTGCCCGTTCTGTGCGGTGACGCTGGTGCAACCGGTGACGACCAGGGCGATGGCCACGGTCGCAGCGGCGAGCAGGGGACTGCGGTGTCTCATGACGCGTTCTCTTTCGGTGGGGGGGTCGGGTGTTCGGGGGCGGGAAGGTCAGCTGCGGGAGGCCTTGGGATCGAGCGCGTCGCGCACGGCGTCGCCGAGCAGGTTGAAGGCGAGCACGGTGATGATGAGCGCGGTGCCGGGCACGATGAGGAACCAGGGGTCGCTGAGGTACCAGTTGCCCGCCTGAGCGGCGTTGAGCATCTGCCCCCAGGACGGCGTCGGGTCCTTCACGCCGACGCCGAGGAACGACAGTGCGGCTTCGGCGGAGATGTTCGCGGGGATCATCATGGTCGCGTAGACGAGGACGACCCCGAGCACGTTCGGGATGACCTGACGGAAGATGATGGTCCGGTGCGAGGCCCCGTAGGACTTCGCCGCCTCGATGTACTCCTGCTCGCGGATGCTGAGCACCTGGCCGCGCACGACTCTGGCCAGGTACGCCCAGCCGAAGAACCCGAGGATCAGCACGAGGGAGGCGATGGGGACGAAGCTGCCCTGGCCGAGGGGCGTGTCGCGCAGCCGGGATTGCAGGATCGGGGTGAGCGAGAGCACCAGGAGCAGGTGCGGGAAGGCGAGGAAGAGGTCGATGATGCGGCTGATGACCATGTCGACCTTGCCGCCGAAGTAGCCGGCCGCAGCCCCGAGCACGGTTCCGAGGACGACCGAGACCAGCGTCGAGAGCAGGGCGATCAGCAACGAGACCTGAGCCCCGTAGGCGATGCGGGCGAAGATGTCGCGTCCGAGTCCCGGTTCGACGCCGAGCCAGTGCTCCACGGACGGGTACATGTAGGCGGGGAGCGGCAGGCCGGGGGTGTTGAAGTTGTCGAGGACCTCAGGGCCGGTGTTCGTGGTGAACGGATCCTGCCCCTCGATCGCGACCAGCACGGGGGCGAGGAGGGCGAAGAGCACGATCGCCACGACGACCCCGAAGGAGACGAGAGCGATGGGGCTGCGGCGGATGCGCAGCCACGCCGTCCCGAGGAGCGAGCGTCCGGTCGCGATCTTCGGCGGCGCGGTGGGCAGCGCCTCCGTCTTCGGGGTCAGCGTCTGGGTGTCGGTCACGATCTTCCTTGATGGGCCGGGGAGCGGGTGCTCAGAATTGTATACCAGCGGGAGCACGGTTGGGATACCAAATTCCAGAGTGACCTGATTTACCGTTGCTACCCGGGGAGCATCTTGAAGAGCAGAAGTAACGTGAGATAGTTTTTGGATACCAAATCGCATCTCAGATCATCGGGGCTCTCATGCGCACACTTCTCACCGCCGACCACGTGCTGGTGTTCGACGGCACCTCCCACCGGGAACTCCGGCAGGGGGCCGTGGTCGTCGAGGACGACCTGATCGTCTTCGCCGGCCCGGCTGACCAGGCTCCCTCGGGCATCGATGAGCGCCTGGAACTCGGGGAGAGCCTGCTGATGCCCGGGCTCATCGACCTGGACGCGCTCACCGACATCGACCACTTGATCTTGGACGCTTGGGGTACTCGTGAGCAGGCGGCCCGACTGCAGTGGTCGGAGGACTACTTCGACCGTCGGCGGCATGTCTTCGACGAGGATGAGCGTGCACGGATCCGGGAGATCGCGCTGGTGCAGCTCGCGCTGTACGGCATCACCTCCTACATGCCGATCGCCTCGGAGGTGCATTCGGTCTGGGCCGAATCGGCGGGCGACCTTCACCGGATGGCGGCGTTCTCGCGCGCTCTCGGGCTGCGCGGATTCCTCGGTCCCTCCTACCGCTCGGGCGTGAACGTCGTGACGGCGTCGGGTGAACGCCGGGTGCGGTTCGCGCCGGAGGAGGGTGAGGTCGGGCTCGCCGACGCCATCCGGTTCCATGACGAGCTGGCCGCGCTCGGCGAGCCGTTGCTCACGCCCGTCTTCCTGCCCTGCCGCATCGAGACGCTGACTCCCGAGCTGCTCGCGGCGACGGGGGCGGCGGCGGCGGAGCGCGGAGCGATCGTCCGGCTGCACGCGCTGCAGGGGGAGGTCGAGCGCGAGCTCATCCTCGATGCCCACGGCTGCACTCCGCTCGAGCTCATCGAGAGGATGGGCCTTCTGAACGATCGCCTCATCGTGCCGCACGGCGTGTTCCTCGACGTGAACCCGCGGGTGCACGGGGAAGACCGCGGCGACCTCGCCCGGCTGGTCGACGCCGGGGTGTCCATCGTGCACTGCCCGCTGACCAATGCCCGCTACGGCTCCGAACTCGAGACGTTCCAGCGTTATCACGATGCCGGGGTGAACATCGCCCTCGGTACGGATTCCTTCCCGCCCGATCTCATCCGGGGCATCGACACCGGGGTGTCGGTCGCGAAGGTGCAGAACGGCAGTCTCGCTGCCGGTGACCTCGCCGGATACGTCGATGCGGCGACGCTCGGCGGGGCGAAGGCGCTCCACCGCCCGGACCTCGGCAAGATCGCCGTCGGCGCCCAGGCCGATCTGACGGCGTTCCGGCTGGACGACGTGCGGATGGGTGCCGTCGATGACCCGCTGCGAACCCTGGTTCTCAACGGTACGGCGCGCGATGCGTGTCTGACGATGGTCGCCGGTCGGGTCGTCATGCGAGACGGGAGGATCGACGGGATCGACCTCGACGCGATCCGCGCCGACACGCAGATCCTCTTCGGGCAGATGCGGAACGCCTACACTGGGCGCGACCATCGGAGCGGAACGACCGACGAACTCTTCCCTCCGGTCTTCCCCCGTCATGCCTGATGCCCCGAGAGGTTCCGCGATGAGTTCCGACAGCCTGATCACCGACGGATCCGCCCTCGCCGAGCGGGTCTATCGCGGTGTGCTGCGCCGGATCATCGTCGGAGAGCTCACCCCGGGGTCCTGGCTGAAGGAGCGGGATCTGTCGGAGCGGTTCGAGGTGTCCCGTGTGCCCGTCCGGCAGGCGCTCCAGCGGCTGGAGACGGACGGGTTCGTCGTCACGACACGCAACAAGGGGGCGAGTGTCACGCCGGTGACGAGGGCCGACGTCGAGGAGCTGTACGACGCGCGGCTGTGCATCGAGCCCTATGCGACGCGGCATGCGGCGCAACGTGTCCACTCGGGAGCGGCGAGTGCGGATCGGTTGCGCGAACTCCTCGAGCGTGCGCTCGCGCCGGGGGACACGGCCGAGCTGGGGGAGTCCAACCTCGGGTTCCACCTCGAGATCGTCCGTCTCTCCGGCAATCGCATCCTCGAACGCAGTCTGCGGCCCATGCTCGGCCGGATGCAGTGGATCTTCGGCATCACGCACGCCACACGGGAGCAGGAGCACGCGGTGGAGCACCAGCAACTGCTCGACGCCATCGTCGCCGGGCGCGGCGAGGTGGCGGCGGCGCAGGCCTACGCGCACATCGATCAGGGGCGCGAACCCATCATCGAAGCCCTCGCGCAGGCACTCGACTGGTGACGACGGGTTGACCCCTCCCTCGCTTTCCGATAGGAAAGTAGTGAACTTTCCGGATGGAAAGTCAAGGAGGTCCATCGTGGAGCAGAAGTCCATCCCCGGTCAGGACGCGCTCGTCCCGCCGGATGCCGATCTCGCGCAGCAGTATCTGGCTGCCGCTGACGCGGTGGCGGGGCGCCGCGACCGCGCGATCGACCGACGCGCGCTCGCCTGGCTCCAGATCCTCAATGCGGCGGTCACTGCGGCGTACCTCGTCGCATTCGCACTCGTTCTCCGGAACGACGACGTGATCGCCTCGCAGATGATCCTGTTCACCTTCCTGGTGTGGGGGCAGCTCGCGAGCGGCATGGCTCAGCGCAACGGGATGCAGTGGCGCATGACTCGCTCGCGGTGGCCGGTCATCCTGGGGGGAGGGGTGCTGCTGGCCGCTGCCCTCGTGGTGTTCGGACTCGTGGCGTTGGACACCGCGCTCCCCGCCGCTACGGTGCTCATCCCCGCCGGTATGGTCCTGCTGGGCATCGGCGGCCACGGGGCGGTGCAGCTCCTCCGCGCGTCAGGGGATCCGCGTCGTCCGCGTCCTGCCCGGGTCCCGCTGCCGGCGCCCCTGCGGTGGGGAACCGTGCTTGTCGGTATCACTGTCGGCGTACTCACCATGCTGGCGGGATCCCCCGACGATGTCCTCCGGAGCGTGATCTCGTTGCTGGTGATGATGACGCTCCTCGCGTGGATCGTGGCCTTCAACACCCCGCTGGGGCTCCCGGCCATCGGAGCCGCCTGGCGTTGGCCGCATGTGGCGATGTTCTTCGTCGCGGCGTGCGTTCCCGTCGGGCTCACTCTCGCGGGCGAGTCCTTCGGGAACCGGGGGCTCGCGGGTGTTCTCGGAGGTGTCGTCGTGATCCTGCTCTTCGCCCTCGTGTCCTTCGTCCCCGGCCGGGCGAGCCGTGGCTGAGCCGGCCTCCAGGCCTCACCCACGCACCCAGCTGGACGATAATTTCGCCTCGCCCATCCGGTTCTCCCTCATGGCGGCGCTGGGGGATGGGATGGAGCTCGACTTCGCGACGCTTCGGGATGTCCTCCAGTGCGGTGACTCACCCCTGAGCAAGGCCATCACGCACCTGCAGGCTGCCGACTACGTGTTCGCGCGCAAGGCGAACGTCGGTGGCCGCTCGCGCACGTGGGTGCGTTCGACCAGGACGGGGCGCGACGCCTTCGCCGCACACCTCCAGGCGCTACGTGAGATCGTCGCCCTCGGAGGTGGGCAGGCCCTGTGAGCGTGGGCTCAGGCGGTGGCATCCACGAGGTCCGCGTGGTGGATCGCCGCGACGTCGGGGTGGGCGCGCAGGCGTGACTTGAGGGCGTTCTCGCCGTAGAGCGCGTGGATCGGGTTGCTCGGGTCCTTCGTGACGCCCTTCGCCTCGGCCGCCAGCTCGGGCGGAAGCTCGATCAGCGGGAGGCGCTTGTCGAGGGCGGGGTTGAAGAAGAACGGGATCGAGATCCGGTCGTTCGGGGCCTTCGGTGACACGACCCGGTGGTTCGTCGCCTTGAGGTAGCCGCCGGTGGCGTACTCGAGCAGCTCGCCGATGTTCACGACGAAGGCACCGGGCACCGGGGGAGCGTCGACCCAGGCTCCGTCGCGCTCGACCTGCAGGCCGCCCTTGCCCGGTTCGACCCAGAGGAGCGTGAGGACGCCCGAGTCCTTGTGCGCGCCGACGCCCTGCTGGGGCTCGGGCTCGTGTGTTCCCGGGTAGCGGACGATCTTGATCAGTGTCGAGGGCTCACCGAAGTGATCGTCGAAGTAGGTCTCGTCGGCTCCGAGCGTCTGCGCCCATTCCCGCAGCAACCGCCGGGCGACGTCGGACAGCGTCTCGTGCCATTCGGTGACGATCTCCTGCAGTTCCGGCTGCGCCGCCGGCCACAGATTCGGGCCGATGAGGCGGTTGAACGCGGGGCCGCCGTCCACGGGTTCGCGCTCGGGCCCGATGTCGATCTGCTCGCGCCAGTCCACCTGACCCTGGGTGCGCTCTCCGCCGATGCGGGTATAGCCGCGGAAGTGCGGGCTGTTCACGTTCTCGATCGCGAGCTTGTCCTCCTCCGGGAGGGCGAAGAAGTCGAGGGCAGCACGGTGCAGCCGTGCTTCCAGCTCGGGGGAGATGCCCGTGCCCGTGAGATAGAAGAAGCCGACGTCGTGCGTCGCCGCCCGGAGATCGTCGCGGAAACGAGCCGCAGCGTCCGGGCCTTCGTCGAGCTGGGACAGGTCGAGGATCGGGAGCGAGAGTTCAGCCATGGACCGAGGGTATGTCGGCTTTCCGAGCGGGAGGGCCACTGTTGCGCCGCGTTACCGCCGGGGCGTCGTCTGCCGGTGGCGACAGTGTTCCGGCAAGACTCCGCTGCAATGCTAGAGTCTCGTAGGTAAGGGCTGCCTTACCTCAGTCGTCGCAACAGAAATCGTCTCCGTGCTCGCCACTTTTCTCATCGGCCTCCGTGAAGGCCTGGAAGCCGCGCTCGTCGTCGGCATCCTCGTCGCCTACCTCCGCCGCCTCGGCCGGAAGGACGCCCTGCCGAAGATGTGGGCGGGCGTCGGCCTCGCGATCGCCCTCGCACTCGGTATCGGCGCCGTGCTCACCTTCGGCGCCTACGAGCTCACTTTCAAGGCGCAGGAGCTGATCGGCGGCGGGCTCTCGCTGCTCGCCGTCGCGATGGTCACGTGGATGATCTTCTGGATGCAGCGTGCCGGACGCACCATGAAGGCGACGCTCGAGGGCGGCCTCGATCGCGCGCTCACGGTCGGCGGCCTCTGGGCGCTCGTCGCGATCGGCTTCGTGTCGGTCGCGCGGGAGGGCATCGAGACGACACTCCTTCTGTGGTCGATGGTGCAGGCGTTCGGCGATGCGCCGTCCGCTCTGCTCGGCGCTCTGCTCGGACTCGCCGCCGCCGTGATCATCGGCTGGCTCATCTCCCGCGGAGCAGTGAAGCTCGACCTCCGCCGCTTCTTCGCGTGGACCGGCGGCTTCCTGGTCATCGTCGCCGCCGGCGTGCTCGCCTATGCGCTGATGGATCTGCAGGAGGCGGG
>NZ_JBLVOH010000084.1:8346-11717 GCF_053543675.1 Microbacterium umsixpiens | reverse complement strand
CTCGACCGCCCACACCCGGCTGCGGGCGCTCGTCGACCGCGGCGTGATCACGGGGTTCCACGCGAGTGTGGACGAGCGGATGCTGGGTGCCGGACTCCAAGCCGTCATCGGCGTCACGCTGCGCCCGAGCGGACGGCGCGAGAGCATCGTCGAGTTCGCGGACCGCGTGCGCGTGCTGCCGCAGGTGATCCAGGTCTTCTTCCTCGGAGGTGACGACGACTTCCTGCTGCACATCGCGGTCGCCGACTCGTCCGAGATGCGCGAGTTCGTGCTCGAGCATCTCTCGGCCCAGAGCAGCGTCGCCTCCACTCGCACGAGCATCGTGTTCGACTATCACCGCAACTCGGTCGCGGCGTCGTTCCGCTGACGCGGGAAGAGGTCCCGCTCAGCGGCCTCCGAGGAGGGTCGCCAACCGGAGTACGGCTTCTTCGACGAGAGTGTCGTCGAGGTTGCCGTAGCCGAGCACCAGGGAATCCGGATGCCGGTCGCGGACCTCGTAGCGGGCCAACGGTGTGAGCGCCAGGCCCGCTGCAGCCCCTGCTGCGGTGATGTCGGTGGAGGATGAGCCGGTGGGCACGGCCAGCACCAGATGCATCCCCGCGGCGATGCCGGTCACGGTCAGCTCGGGCAGGGCGCGTTCGAGCGCGTCGAGCAGCCGCTGCCGCCGGCGACGGAACCGGGTGCGGGACGAGCGCAGGTGCCGTTCGAGGTCACCGCGCGTGAGGAACTCCGCGAGAGCGGCCTGGTCGATGAGGGAGGGCGGAGCCGTCGAGACCGGGGAAGCGATGTCCGGCGGGAGCAGCATCCATCCGAGCCCCAGCGCGGGTGACACCGACTTCGACAGCGAGCCGACGAGCGCGACGCGGTCCGGCGCGAGGCGCTGCAGGGCGGGGACGGGTCGGCGGTCGTAGCGGAACTCGGCGTCGTAGTCGTCCTCGATCACCAGCGCGTCCCGATCACGGGCCCAGCGCACCAGTTCTTCGCGGCGGGCGGGAGCGAGTGCCGCGCCGAGGGGGAACTGGTGGGCGGGAGTCACGAGGGCGGCCCCGGCCCCGGTGCGGGATGCGAGCGCGCGCAGCTGCTCGGTGTCGATGCCGTCGTCGTCCACGGGCACCGGAACCGGATGCAGACCGTTCTCCTCCGCGACTGCGCGCAACCGCGGCCAACTCGGGTCCTCCACGAGGATCGTCCGGTGGCCGCGGCGGTGCAGCTCGCGGGCGAGCATTCCCATGCTGTCGGTGGCGCCGTGGGTGATCGTGATCCGGGTGGGGTCGGCGATGGCGTGCCGCGAGCGTGAGAGGTACGCGGCGACCGCATCGCGCGCCGGTGCGTAACCATACGGGTGAGCGGCGGCGAGGTCGTGGTCGGGGAGCGCAGCGAGGGCCGCGCGCAACGCGGCTGACCAGCGTGACCTCGGAGTCGCCCGCAGGTCGGGGATGCCGGGGCGGAGGTCGTACCGTGTGGGCGGGCCGGCCACGAGGGCGACGGAAGAGGGCGTGCGCGGTGCCCGCAGCGGAGCCCCGCTCTGCTCGGCCACACGGGTGGCCGAACCGGTCCTCGCCTCCAGCACCCCCTCGGCCACCAGCTGTCCGTATGCCTCGGTCACGACCCACCGGGAGACGCCGAGCGTCTCCGCGAGGGTGCGGCTGGGCGGCACAGCGGCGCCGGAGGAGAGCCGGCCCTCGTCGATCGCGCGGCGCAGCGCGGTCTCCACGCGGTCCCGCAGAGGCGGGGCAGCGTCGGAGCCGCGCGTCTCGTCGAGGTCGAGGAGTGTCTCCCATACGAGAATCGGTCTGGTGTTCTGCATCGTGATTGGAGTGTATCCCCGAGCCGATCTGTTTCTACGGTGGAGCCATCCCCCGAGAAAGGAACACCATGCAGTACCGCACCCTCTCCGATGGCCGCACCGCGTTCGACGTCTCGACGCTGTGCCTGGGAGCCATGAACTTCGGTACCCGTACCGACGGGGACACGTCACGCGCCATCCTCGACCGGTTCGTGGAGGCGGGCGGCACCTTCATCGACACCGCCAACAACTACAGTCTCTGGGCGGGCGGCCACGGCCGCGAGAGCGAAGACCTGCTCGGTCGTTGGATGAGGGATCGCGGCAACCGCGACGCGCTCCGCATCGCCACCAAGCTCGGTGCCGCGCAGAAGGACCCGTCGAAGCCGCTGTCGAACACCCCGCCGACGAACTTCGAGGGACTCTCCGCCGAGGTCATCCGCCGGCAGGCCCCGGAGAGCGCCCGGCACCTCGGCATCGACCACATCGACGTGCTCTACGGCCACGTGGACGACCGCGATGTGGCTCTGACCGAGACGGTCGGCGCCTTCGGCGAGCTCCAGGAAGAAGGGCTCGTCGGCATCACCGGAATCTCCAACGTGCCGACCTGGCGCGTGGTCGAGGCGCGAGAGGAGGCGCGGCGGCAGAGCATCGCGCCCTATGGAGTGGTGCAGCAGCAGTACAGCTATCTGTACCCCGCGCCGCGCATCGGGCGGAACAACTTCGTCACGCCCGACCTGCTCGACTATGCGGCATCCACCGGCACGCCCGAGCGTCCGCAGCTCGCCATCACCGTGTACTCGCCGTTGCACCAGGGTGGGATCGCGCGTCTCGACAAGCCGCTGTGGGGTGGGGTCGATCACCCGACCAGCCACGCCCGCCGTGCGCTGCTGCACGAGGTCGCGGCCGAGATCGGCGCGACGCCGAACCAGGTCGCCCTCGCGTGGCTTCTCGGCGCGGAGGTCCCCGTGATCCCCGTCGTCGGGGTCTCTTCTCTCGAGCAGCTGGAAGAGGCGCTGGGCGCTGCCGACCTGGTGCTGGACGACGAGGTCCGCGCGCGCCTCGACGCCGAACCGGGCGACACGCGCTGAGCGGTCTGGTGGATCAGGCTCCGTACGAGGCCGGCAGCGAGCAGTAGTCGGCGAACCGCCGCACCGGATGGTCGGGGTCGCTCACATCGACGATCGACCCCGCGACCGTGTGCGGCGGCTCGTCGCCGGCCAGCTGCCACACGGCGTAGTTCCACATTCCCCTGGTGCGCTCGCCGAGTAAGGCCGCGGGCCCGGAGGCGAGCAGGATGCCCTCGCTCTTCGGGTCTTCGCGGAAAGCGGTGACCGTCGCGCGCACCCCGGCTTCGTCGCCCTCGGGCGAGTGCTCGCGGAGGACCGGCTGTCCCGCTTTCGTCAGCGCGGCCGCGAGGGCGTCGGCGGCCTGTCGCGAGCGCTCGGCATCCGCTCCGGCGACCGCGAGCAGCCGTCGGCCGCGCGGGTAGAAGTGCAGGAACTCGGAGGCGATGTCCGCCCAGACGTCGGTCATGCCTCCAGGCTACGCCCGCCTTTCGGCAACGGCTCCGGACGCGGAAGAGGCC
>NZ_JBLVOH010000084.1:0-8326 GCF_053543675.1 Microbacterium umsixpiens | reverse complement strand
GTGCGCTCAGTCCTCGTCGACCAGGAACCGGCTGTAGGCGCCCAGCGTGAGGAACGTCGGGAACTCCTCCTGCAGGGCGACCTCGCGGAAGATCTCCGCCGCATCGTCGTACCGGTCGCCGTGGCTGCGCGTCGCCTGTGCGAGCACCTGCGTGATCAGTCCCTCGATGTACTCCGCCGTGATGGGGGTGCCGTCCTGTGTCGTCCGGTCCTGGTGGATCCACTGCCACACCTGCGAGCGGCTGATCTCGGCCGTCGCGGCATCCTCCATCAGGTTGTCGATTGCGACCGCGCCGAGTCCGCGCAGCCAGGCCTCCAGGTAGCGGATGGCGACCGAGACGTTGTCCCGTACACCCTGCGCCGTGATCGGCCGACCGATGTGCAGGTCGAGCAGATCGCGGGCCTCGACGTGCACGTCGTCGCGCTGGCGGTCGACCTGGTTGGGGCGGTCGCCCAGCACCGCGTCGAACTCCGCCTGAGCCGTGGGGATCAGGTCGGGGTGGGCCACCCAGGTGCCGTCGAAGCCGTCGCCCGCCTCGCGCCTCTTGTCGGCCGTGACCTTCTCGATCGCGCGGGCCGTCACCTCGGGGTCGCGGCGGTTGGGGATGAACGCGCTCATGCCGCCGATCGCGAAGGCTCCGCGCTTGTGGCAGGTCTGCACGAGCAGGTCGGTGTACGCCCGCATGAACGGCACCGTCATCGTCACCTCGCTGCGGTCGGGAAGCACGAAGCGTGCTCCACGGCCGCGGTAGTTCTTGATGATCGAGAAGATGTAGTCCCAGCGGCCGGCGTTCAACCCCGCGCAGTGGTCGCGCAGCTCGTACAGGATCTCGTCCATCTCGAACGCGGCCGGCAGGGTCTCGATCAGCACCGTCGCGCGGATCGTGCCGTGCGGGATGCCGATGTGCTCCTCGCTGAACGAGAAGACGTCGTCCCACAGCTTCGCCTCCTCGCTCGACTCGAGCTTGGCGATGTAGAAGTAGGGGCCGCGGCCGCCGTCGATCAGTGCCTGCGCGTTGTGCAGGAAGTAGAGGCCGAAGTCGACGAGGGAACCGGACGTCGACGTGCGACGACCGGCGCGGTCGATGAAGGCGATGTGCTTCTCGGGCAGGTGCCACCCGCGCGGACGCATCACGATCGTGGGCGTGCGCTCGGCCGTGACCCGGTACTCCTTCCCTTCCGGGGAGGTGAAGGACAGCTCGCCGCGGATTGCATCTCGCAGCGACAGCTGACCCTCGATCACGTTCTTCCAGGTCGGGCTCGTGGCATCCTCCTGGTCGGCCAGCCAGACCCGCGCACCCGAGTTGAGGGCGTTGATGGTCATCTTCGGGTCGGTCGGCCCGGTGATCTCGATGCGGCGGTCGTCGAGACCGGGACCGGCACCGGCGACCCGCCAGTCGCGGTCCTCGCGGATGTGTGCCGTGTCTTCGCGGAAGCGCGGGTCGTGCCCGTTGCCGATCTCGAAGCGGCGGCGCATCCGGTCGGCCAGCCGGTCGTGACGGCGGGAGGCGAACCGGTGGTGCAGCTCGGTGAGGAAGGCGATGGCCTCGGGGGTGAGGATCTCCTCGTAGCGGTCGCGGATGGGGCCGGTGACTTCGATCGCCGGGCCCTGCTGAGTCGTCTGGATCGGAGCCGTGGTCGGGGGAGCGGTGGGAATGGTCATGATCGTGAGTCCTTCAGTTGGTGTCGAACGATGCGACAAGAGGGGCCACGCGCGCGGAGGGGGCGTGGGGATCAGTGGAACTGCGCGGCTTCGGTGGAGCCGGCGAGGGCGAGAGTCGCGCTGTCGGGGTTGAGCGCGGTGGAGATGACGTCGAAGTATCCGGTGCCCGCCTCGCGCTGGTGCTTGGTGGCGGTGTAGCCGTGGGCCTCGGCGGCGAACTCGGCTTCCTGCAGCTCGACGTAGGCGCTCATGGCGCGATCGGCGTAGCCGCGGGCGAGATCGAACATCGAGTGGTTCAGAGCATGGAAGCCGGCCAGGGTGATGAACTGGAACTTGTAGCCCAGGTCAGCCAACTCCTGCTGGAACGTCGCGATCTCGGCGTCGGACAGGTGCTTCTTCCAGTTGAAACTCGGAGAGCAGTTGTAGGCCAGGAGCTTACCGGGGAACTCCGCGTGGATGGCGGCCGCGAACTCGCGGGCGAGCGTGATGTCGGGCTCTCCCGTCTCGACCCACAGCAGGTCGGCGTAGGGGGCGAAGGCGAGGCCGCGGCTGATGACCGACTCGAGCCCCGGCCGGATCCGGTAGAAACCCTCCGTCGTGCGCTCGCCGGTGGTGAACTGCTGGTCGCGCTCGTCGACGTCGCTGGTGAGCAGGTCGGCGGCGAGGGCATCCGTGCGGGCGATGATGACGGTCGGCACACCGGCCACGTCGGCGGCCAGGCGGGCGGCGTTCAGGGTGCGGATGTGCTGTTGGGTGGGCACGAGCACCTTGCCGCCGAGGTGGCCGCACTTCTTCTCGCTGGCCAGCTGGTCTTCCCAGTGGATGCCGGCGGCGCCCGACTGGATGAGCGACTGCGCGAGCTCGTAGGCGTTGAGTGGTCCGCCGAAGCCGGCCTCGGCGTCGGCCACGATCGGGGCGAGCCAGTCCTGCGTGATCTCGCCTTCTGCGTGCTCGAGCTGGTCCTGACGGATGAGCGCGTTGTTGATCCGGCGCACGACCGCCGGCACCGAGTTCGCGGGGTAGAGCGACTGGTCGGGGTAGGTCTGGCCGGCGAGGTTGCCGTCGGCGGCGACCTGCCATCCGGAGAGGTAGATCGCCTTGAGCCCCGCCCGCACCTGCTGCACGGCCTGGCCTCCGGTGTAGGCGCCGAGCGCACGGACGTAGTCCTCCGTGTGCAGGAGGTTCCAGAGGTTCTCAGCACCGCGGTGCGCGAGCGTGGAGTCCTCTCGGACCGAGCCGCGGATGCGGATGACATCTTCGGCGGAGTAGGTGCGCTCGACGCCGTCCCAGCGGGGATCGGTGTCCCAGATCTCCTGGAGCTCGGCGGCCGTCTGAACCTGGTCGCCGGCTCGCAGACCGGCGGGGCGGGGCGTCGGGGTGTGGGCGGTGTTCGTCATGGTGTCTCCTCGGTGGATCCGGCTGCGGTGCCGGTGTGGCGTGGTTCCACTGTGCGTGAAGTTCGGGACGTCGAACGACCGATACCGGAGAGAAGATCGCTCGAAATTCTGTTTCTGTGACAGAATTTGCCGCATGAGCATCGATGAAGCTGCAGAAGAGACCGACGCCCTCACGATCGGTCGTCGAATCCGCCGGCTCCGCACGGCGAAGAGCATGACCCTCAACGACCTAGCCTCCGCCGTCGATCGGGCGCCGAGCCAGATGTCGATGATCGAGACCGGCAAGCGCGAACCCAAGCTCACGCAGCTGCAGGCGATCGCCCGCGCGCTCGGTGTGACGCTCGACGCGCTGCTCGAAGGGGAGCCGCTCGACGAACGCAGCGCGATCGAGATCGCCCTGGAGCGCGCGATGAAGGGGCAGACGTTCCAGGCCCTGGGCATCGAGCCGTTCCGTATCGCGAAGAGTCTGCCGACGGATGCGCTGAAGGCCCTGCTCGCGCTGCACGGGGAGATCGATCGGCTCAAGGACGAGCGGGCCGCGACGCCCGAGGAGGCCAGGCGGGCGAACGTCGAGCTGCGGCACCTGATGCGCAGGCAGGACAACCACTTCGCCGACCTCGAGGCCAAGGCTGCCGAGATCCTCGCCGCGGTCGGCCACCCCGGCGGCCCTCTGACACAGCGCACCGCATCCGAGATCGCGGCCTACCTCGGCTTCACCCTGCATTACGCGCCCGACCTGCCGCAGACCACCCGCAGCGTCGCCGATCTCGCTAACGGTCGGCTGTACCTGCCGAGCAGTGTGCCCGCGAAGGGTGATGCTCGCACCGCGGTGCTGCAGGCGCTGTCGAGCCGCATCCTCGGGCACTCCGAGCCGCGCAGCTATGCCGAGTTCCTGCGGCAGCGCGTCGAGACCAACTACCTCACGGGCGCTCTCCTCATCCCGGAGGCGCATGTCGTGCCCGCGTTGAGGGATGCCAAGCAGCGGCGGGCGATCTCGATCGAAGACCTCCGCGATGCGTATTCGGTGTCGTATGAGACGGCCGCGCACCGCTTCACGAACCTCGCGACACGTCACCTCGACATCCCGGTGCACTTCCTCAAGGTGCATGAGTCGGGCACGATCACCAAGGCGTACGAGAACGACGACGTGAACTTCCCGACCGACCGCCTCGGGGCCATCGAGGGGCAGATGTGCTGCCGCCGGTGGACCTCGCGCGTGGTGTTCGACGAGGACGACCGCTTCAACCCGTACTACCAGTACACCGACACCGGCAACGGCACGTACTGGTGCACGGCGCGGGTCGAGTCCTCGAGCGAGGGGCTGCACTCGGTGAGCGTTGGTGTGCGCTTCGACGACACCAAGTGGTTCGTGGGGAGGGACACCCCGCACCGCGGCGTCTCGAAGCACTCGGTCGAGGTGTGCTGCCGCCGGGCTCCCGCCGAGTTGGAAGACCGCTGGCGGGAGAACTCCTGGCCGAACGTGAAGACGCCGCGCACGCTGCTCGCGACGCTGCCGACCGGCGCGTTCCCCGGGGTCGACACGACTGATGTGTACGAGTTCCTGGAGGCGCACGCGCCGCAGTGAGTTCAGAGGGGCCCCGCTGTTTCGTCAAAAGATAGTTTCATCTTGCTTAGTCAATCTTGACTATGTTACTTTCGACGAGCCATCAATGACGAACGGCCGAGAAGGGACCCTCATGGCTACTTCCTCTGCGGAAACCCGATTCCGCATCACTGCCACCCTGACGTGCGTTCTCGCCGCCACGCTGACGCTCGGAGCATGTTCCGCGCAGACGCCAGGCGGCGATACCGCCCCCACGAGTGCGAGCGACACCGACGCCTGCAAGCGCAATCAGGATGCCGGCACCATCACCTACATCTCCGGCTACGGCTACTCCGCCAGCGCCGGTCAGCTCGACGTGTTCCTCGCCGAGGAGCTGGGCTACTTCGACGACCTCTGCCTCGATGTCGAGATCAACGCCTCCGGCGCGAACGGGCAGCAGCTCGTCGCATCCGGCCAGGCGCAGTTCACCGCTCTCGGCTCCGCATCCGATGTGATGCTGGCCGCGGCGAACAGCAAGAACCTCACGGCGGTCGCCACCTACGGCACCACCCCGCCGTTCTCCATCTTCGGTAACGAGAAGCTCGACAGCCTCAAGGATCTCGAGGGGGGATCGCTCGGGTACTTCATCAACCTGACCCCGATCGCCTCGGCCATGCTCGACGAGGCCGGCGTCGATGTCTCGAAGGTCGAGATGGTCAAGATGACCAACTACGACCCGACGGTCGTGGTGCGCGAGCAGGTCGATGCGATCGTCGGCTACGCCTCGAACCAGCCGCAGTCGCTCAAGGCGCAGGACCTGCCGTTCAGCGAGTTCCTCCCCTCCGACCTCGGCGTCGAGGGCACGTACAACGTGATGGAGGTCAATTCCCGCTTCCTCGACGAGCACCGCGAGGTCGCCGCCGACTTCATGCGGGCGAGCCTCAAGGCGCTGCAGTACTGCCTCGACGAGTCGGATGCCTGCATCGACAAGCTCGCGAAGCTGGCCGAGGACAACAACCAGGGCGCCGCGTTCCCGCGCGACCAGCTGGCCCGCACCTGGGAGGTGGAGTCCGCCTGGGTCCGCGAGAGCGCCGGTGGCAACCCCGGTGTGCAGAACGAGTCGATGTGGGAGCCGGAGTACGCGCTCGTCGAGAAGTACGGCGACGTCAAGGACCTGCCCGCGATCGCCGACATGATGGACGCCGATCTCGTCGCCGACCTCTACGACGGCGACACCCTCATCTGGCAGGCCGAGTGATGTCGGTCGCACAGGGAGCAGGCGTCGAAGTCAGGAACGTCTCGAAGTCCTTCGGCGTCGACGGCGCGAAGGTCACCGTGCTCGACGACGTGAGTCTCACGATCGGCATGGGCGAGTTCGTGTCGGTGATCGGTCCGAGCGGCTGTGGCAAGTCCACGCTGCTCAAGGTGGTCGCCGGTCTCCTCGACGCCGACTCGGGCACCGTCACGATCGACGGCGAGAGCGTCACCGCGGCCTCGCGCGACAAGAAGATCGGCCTCGTGCCGCAGTCGCCCGCGCTGTTGCCGTGGAAGACCGTGCGCGAGAACGTCGAACTGCCGGTGCGCATCAACGCCAAGGCGAACTCCGGGCGAGCGCTGCGCGACCCCGCGGAGCTGCTGGCGACCTTCGGCCTCGGTCAGGCGATGACGAAGTACCCCGGTCAGCTGTCCGGCGGCATGCAGCAGCGTGCCGCGATCGCCAGGGCGTTCGTGTTCGACCCGGCCATCATGCTGATGGACGAGCCGTTCTCGGCGCTCGACGAGATGAACCGTGACCTGCAGCGCATCGCCCTGCTGGAGTTCTGGCAGTCCAACCGCAAGGCCGTCATGTTCGTCACGCACTCCGTGCCGGAGGCGATCATGCTCTCCGACCGCATCGTGGTGATGGCCGCCCACCCGGGGCGCATCGCCCAGGTGATCGACGTGAACCTGCCGCGGCCGCGCGACGAGCAGTCGTATGCCACGGAGGAGTTCCGCGAGATGGAAGCAGTCGTGCGCGATGCGCTGCGTGCGCAGACGGAGAAGGCCCATGTCTGAGCTGACGATGAGAGACACGACCGCGACCCTCGCGACCGCCCGCCTGAAGGCCCAGCCGCGCCGTGGCGTCCCGACCTGGCTGCGCTGGGGGTCGTGGGGACCCACCCTGATCACGTTCGTGATCGCCGCGCTGCTCTGGCAGGTCGTGGCCTGGACCAACCCGTACGTGCTCCCGACGCTGGAGGCGATCGGCGGCAGCCTCGTCGACGACGCCGGCATGTACTGGTCGAACTTCCTCGTCACGCTGCTCGAAGTGTTGGTCGGAGCCTCCGCCGGCATCCTCGCCGGTTTCCTGCTGGCCGTGGTCATGGCCGAGTTCCAGATCATCGAGCGGGCCGTGATGCCGCTCGTGATCATCGTGATGGTGACCCCGATCGTGGCGATCGCCCCGGCGCTGGTCGTGGCCTTCGGGTTCGGCATGGTGCCGAAGTTCATCGTGACGGGGCTCGTGGTCTTCTTCCCGATGCTCGTGAACTCGCTGGCGGGTCTGCGCGACGTCGACCAGAAGGCGCTCGACGTCTTCAAGACGCTGCATGCCTCGCGGTGGGAGATCTTCCGGGAACTGCGCTTCCCCGGCAGCATGCCCTATGTGTTCGCGGGTCTCCGCATCGCCCTGCCGCTCGCCGTCGTCGGCGCCGCGGTCGCCGAGTTCGTGGCAGCGGGACAGCAGGCCGGTCTCGGCTCGCTCGTCACCACCTCCGCCGCCCAGGCGAACCTGCCGGTCACCTGGGCCAGCATCGCCCTGCTGTGCCTGCTCGGTGTGCTGCTGATCATCGTCCTCGCCCTGGTGCGCAAGCGCGTGCTCTGGTGGAGCGACGGCGAGGTCACGGCCAAGGGCTGACACGGCATCCGGATCCCGGGGCGGGCGCTCCACCCGCCCCGGGGTTCCTCCGGCGTGCCCGGAACCACTCGAGAACGACCAGAACCACCCACAAGGAAGGCACCCGCACATGACCGATCAGAACACCGTCAAGCCGCTGCGTCTCGGCCTCTTCGAGAACGCGCAGGCGAACGACTCCGGCACCGCCACCTGGCGTCACCCCGACAACGGGCGCTACCTGTTCGACAAGCTGGAGTACTGGCGCGACACCGCACGCATGGTCGAAGACGCCGGGTTCGACTTCCTGTTCCTCGCGGATGCCTGGGGCTGGGCCGACGTCGCGGGCGAACGCCCCGACATCTGCTCCGTCGAAGGGCTCGATCTGCCCCGCCTCGACCCGGCGATCATCCTCGCCGCCCTGATCCCCGAGACCACGCGGCTGGGTCTCGTCGCCACCGGCTCGACCCTCCTCGAGCCGCCCTACTCGTTCGCGCGCCGGATGGCGACACTCGACATCCTCTCCGGCGGACGCATCGGATGGAACGTGGTGACCACGGGGACGGCCGACACCGCGGTGCAGGGCTTCGGGGTGCCGATGGTCGGTCATGACGAGCGCTACCTGATGGCCGACGACTTCATGCAGGTCGTGTACAAGCTGTGGGAGCAGGCGTGGGAGGACGGGGCGCTGGAGCGCGACAAGTCCGGCCGTTTCGCTGACCCCTCCAAGGTGCACCGCATCGCGCATGACGGCCCCTACTTCCGTTCGCACGGCTACGGCAACACCTCGCGCTCGCCGCAGGGCACCCCGGTGCTGTTCCAGGCCGGGGCGTCGCCCGCCGGCCGGGAGTT
>NZ_JBLVOH010000083.1:8476-13022 GCF_053543675.1 Microbacterium umsixpiens | reverse complement strand
GTCACCTGCTGCACCCCGCGCATCCCCACGACGGCCGAGACCACCTGCGGCATCCGCAGCGGATACTGCACGGCGGCCGACGGCAGCGTCACGCCATGCGCGCGGCAGATGCGCTCGAGCTCGCGCGCCCGCTCCACCACGTCCGGGGGCGCATCGGCGTAGTCGTAGCTGACCCGGTCGGGCACGCTGTCACGGGCGAGGAGTCCCGAGTTGTAGACGGCAGCGGCGACCACCGCGACACCACGTTCGCGCGCGAGCCGCAGCATCCGCAGACTGGCGGCCTGCTCGAGGAGTGTGAGGCGACCGGCGCACATCACGATGTCCGCGTCGGTCTGCTCGATCAGGTCGGCGAGCATCCCGGCCTGGTTCATCCCGGCGCCGTACGCTCCGATCACGCCCTCGTCGCGCAGCGCCGACAGCGTCTGCGCACCGGTGGTCCTGGCGGCGTCGAAGTGGTCGTCCGGGTCGTGCATGTACACGACGTCCACCCGGTCGACTCCGAGCCGGTCCAGGCTCGCCTCGAGCGACCGCAGCACGCCGTCGCGGCTGAGGTCGTAGACGCGACGCACGTCGGACGGCACGTCGAAGAGGTTGGCCATGTCCCGCAGGTGAGCCGTCTCCGGGCTCGGGACGAGTAGTCGCCCGACTTTCGTGGAGAGCACGTACTCGTCCCGCGGATACGCGGCGAGCGCGCGGCCGAGTCGGCGCTCCGAGAGGCCGAGTCCGTAGTGGGGCGCCGTGTCGAAGTAGCGGATGCCGGCGTCCCAGGCCGCGTGCACCGACGCTTCCGCCTCCTCATCGGTCAACACACTGCCGAGGTTGCCGAGCTGGGCGCACCCCATGCCGAGGATGCTGACGTCGAGCCCGCGATGCGTGCGAACGGGGATCATGAAGCCTCCACCGACGAGCCGTGGATGTGACTCATCACGGCCGCACTCATCGGCTGGTAATCGTGCGTGTTCTCGACGACACCGCGCACGATGAACTGGTCCATCACGACGATGCGGTCGGCGAGAGTCACCATCTCGGCGAGGTCGCTCGAGATGAGCAGGATCGCCATGCCGTCGTCGGCGAGCCGCCAGATGAGTTCGTAGAACGCGCGCTTGGTGCGCACGTCGATTCCGACCGTCGGCTCGTCGATGATGAGCACACGGGTCCGCGCGGCGAGCCACTTGGCCAGAGAGACCTTCTGCTGGTTGCCTCCGGAGAGCTGTCCGGCGAGCTGATCCTGCGAGCTGATCCTGATGTCCAGGGCGTCGACGTGGGTCTGCACCGCGTCGCGCTCCGTGCGCCCGGGGACGAATCCGAGGACCTTCGAGATCTCCGACCAGATGGTGACGGCGACGTTGCGCGTGATCGACTGCAGGAGGAAGACTCCCTCCTCCTTGCGGTTCTCGGTGACGTAGCCGATGCGGAAACGGCGCAGGGCATCGCGCACGGAGCGGATCCGCACCGATCTGCCGTCGACCTTCACCTCTCCCCCGACGACTCGGTCGAGTCCGAGGATGGCTCGCGCGAGCTCGGTGCGGCCGGCGCCGACGAGCCCGTACATCCCGAGCACCTCTCCCGGATGAACCGCGAGCGAGATGCGGCGATGCCCGGCGGCGGTGCTGACATCCGTCAGCTCGAGCGCGGGCGTGACGGTGCGGTCGACCTTGCGCTCCTCGACCTCCAGATCGGCGAGCGTGCGGCCGACCATCCGCGCGACGACCTCGTCATGGGTCGTGTCCGCGATCGGCTGCGAGGGCATGACGGTGCTGCCGTCGCGGAGCACCGTGATCGCATCGCAGTGCGCGAACACCTCGTCCAGCTTGTGGCTGACGAGGACGATGGCGGTGCCCTCGGCGCTGAGCTGGCGCACCACTTTGTAGAGCCGGTCGGCCTCGTCGTTGCTGAGTGAGGCGGTCGGTTCGTCGAGCAGGAGCACCTTGGCGCTGCGGTACAGGCCGCGGGCGATCTCCACGAGCTGGATCTGCGCGGCCGAGAGCTCACGCATGGGGGTGCGGGGATCGATGTCGAGGTCGAGCATGTCCAGGCAGCGCTTCGACTCGCGCCACACCTGCCGCCAGTCGACCGTGCCCGCACGGCGGGGCATCGCGGAGAGGGCGATGTTCTCCCCCACGGTGAACTCGCGGACGACGTTGCGCTCCTGATGCACGACACCGATGCCGGCCGCCATCGCCTCCAGCGGGTTCGAGAACGAGATCTCCTCGCCGCCCAGGATCAGGCTCCCGGAGTCAGCGCCCTGCACACCGGTCACGATCTTGATGAGCGTCGACTTGCCCGCGCCGTTCTCGCCCATGAGGGCGTGCACCGAGCCGGCCTCGAGGGTCAGGTTCGCGTCGGCGAGCGCGGTCACGCCAGGGAACGTCTTGCGCAGGTTCCGGACTTCCAGTGCGACGGTCATCGCTTCACCTCCGCCAGTGCGGCTTCCGCTCGCAACGATCTGATCCTGCTGGCATGTCGAGACGCCTGCACCTCGCGCAGCTTGCCGAGAGCCACGGTACCCAGCACCACCGCACCGACGACGAAGTTCACGACCTCGGCGTCGAAGCGGAAGATCGGGCTGGCGGCATCCACGAGCCGCACGACCATCGCCGCGAGCACCGTGCCGAGGACGGCCACGGTCCCTCCGGCGAGCGCGACGCCGCCGATGATCGGTGCGGCGAAGCTCGGCAGCAGCCAGTCGCCGCCGACGGTCGTGTTCACGCCGGGGAGGAACGAGATACTCACCATCGCGGCGGCGCCGCAGAGGAGTCCGGAGAGCGTGTGGGCCACGACGAGAGCACGGTCGGTCGAGATTCCCGCGAGCTGCGCGGCCGAGGCGTTGCCCCCGCTGGCCAGGAGCTTGCGTCCCGACACCGTCTGTGCGAAGTACAGGGCGACGATCACGGCGACCACGAGCGTCATCAGGAAGATCGTGGGGATGCCCAGGATCTCCGACCGCCCGAAGGCGGCGAGCTCGGGCCAGGCCTTGCGCTCGATCGTACGGGTGCCCACGAGGGCGTACTGCACACCGATCAGGATCTGCGACATCGCGAGAGTCACGATGAAGCCGTTGATCCTGGTCCCGACGACCAGCAGACCGTTGACGAGGCCGAGGACGGCGCCGGTGAGCACGGCTACGAGGGCACCGATCCATGGGGGGACGCCCCAGGAGGTGACGATCACGCCGGTGAAGCAGGCCGCGACACCGCCGATGGCACCGACCGCGAGGTTGAGCTGCCCGACGCAGAGCGTGATCATCTGGGCGAGCCCGATCAGGATCGGCACGCTGACGAACCGGAAGAAGCTCGTCATCGACACCGGGCCGAAGAACTGTCCCGATGTCGCCATGCCCAGCACGGCGGCTCCGACCACGACGATCCCGACCAGCAGGAGGTTGTTCGCGCTGATCATGCGTTTCATCGGTGGGCCTCCGCCTCTTCGAGTTCGACGGCGAGCGTCGCGGCGGACTCCGTCGCTGCGGCGGGACGGCGTCGCGCGAAGAGCAGCCGCAGCCGGTCCGTGGCGAGTGCCGCCAGGAGGATGACGCCGAGCAGGACGTTGAGCGTCTCGAGCCCGACCCCGAACAGCTCGAGCCCCTTGCGGATCACCGAGGTCAGCGTGATGCCGAGCGCGGTGCCGACGATCGAGACCAGGCCGCCGGCGAGCAGCGTGCCGCCGAGGATCGGTCCGAGGAACGAGGAGAGCATGAACTCGCTGCCGATGGCGGGGGTGAACGACCCCGTGCTCGCGGCGAGCAAGAACCCGGCGATCGCCGCGAGCAGCCCGGAGAGGGCATGCGCGAGGATGGTCCGGCTCGCGGTGGGGATGCCAGAGAGCTCTGCGGCCTTCACACTGCTGCCGGTCATCAGGACTTCGCGTCCGCTGCGTGTGCAGGTGTAGAAGTACCAGATCACGGCCATGCAGCCGAGTGCGGGCAGGACCATCAGCGGCACGGCGTTCGACCCGCAGTAGCCGAACATGCAGACGTCGGCGAAGGTGCCACGCCCGATGGTCTCGAACCCGGCGGGCGAGACCGTGAAGGCCTGGCCGGTGCTCCACGACTTGTACAGCGTGGGGATCAGCCCCAGCAGCGTGAAGCTCATCGCGAGAGTCACGATGAAGGAGTTCACTCCGGTCTTGGCGATGATCCATCCGGCGAGCGCGCCGAGCGCCGTACTGGCGAGCACCCCGAGAGCGAGCCCGGCGAGGAGCGGCAGGCCGAAGTTCTCGAACGCGGCACCGGTGACGAGCGCTCCGATCCCCGCGAGCTGTCCCACAGCGAGGTTCATGTGGCCGATCGAGAGCACGACCATCTGTGCGAGCCCGACGACCGTGAAGATCGCGATCGTCGTGAGCAGCGGCGCGATGACGAAGGGGCCGTTGAGGAACGCCGGTTTGAGGATCGCCAGGGTCGTGACCAGGACGACGATCAGGACGACGAGGAGCGCACGCGGTGAGCGGAGCTCGGCGCGCGCGGCAGCACCCAGACGCGACATCAGAGCACGATCCTGTCGTCCATCGCATCGCGATCCCAATCGATGCCCAGGCCGAGCGTCTC
>NZ_JBLVOH010000083.1:0-8456 GCF_053543675.1 Microbacterium umsixpiens | reverse complement strand
GGCCGCGGCCGCCTTCGATGGTCATACCGGTCCGGGTGATCGCGCGCAGCTGCGGGATGTGCTCGACGTAGCGTCCGTTCGGCACTGCGGCGACCAGGCTCACGTGCAGCTCCATGAGGAAGTGCGGGCACACGTGCACGTTGAACGACTCAGCGAGGTGCGCGACCTTCAGCCAAGGGGTGATGCCGCCGATGCGGGCGACGTCCACCTGGACGATTCCCGCGGCGCCGCGGTCGAGATACTCGCGGAACTGCGCGATCGAGTACATCGACTCCCCCACCGCGATCGGTGTCGAGGTCGATGCCGCGAGCCTGGCATGCCCCTCGATGTCATCGGCGGGCAGGGGCTCCTCGATCCAGCCGAGGTCGAGTCCGTCGAACAGTCGAGCACGACGGATGGCCTCCGCGCCGGTCAGGGACTGGTTGGCGTCGACCATGATGTCGAAGTGCGAGCCGACGGCGTCACGAACGGCCGTCAGTCGCTCGCGATCCTCCTGCCCACTCGGCTTGCCGATCTTCACCTTGACACCCTTGAGACCGGCATCCTTCGAGGCGAGCGCACCGGCCACCAGCTCGTCGGAGTCGAGGTGCAGCCACCCGCCTTCGGTGTCATAGAGGGGGATGTCACGGCGGAACCCACCCGCGAGGCGCCACAACGGGAGTCCCGCTCTGCGCGAGGCGATGTCCCACAGCGCCGTGTCGACGGCGGCGAGGGCCAGCGAGGTGATGGCCCCGGTCGTCGTCGCGCGGGTCGAGGCGAACAGGCGGTACCAGACCGCCTCGATGCGGTCGGCTTCCTGGCCGACGAGGATCGGGAGCAGGTGGTCGCGCAGCATCGACAGCACCGCGCGACCCCCTGTTCCGATCGTGTAGGAGTACCCGAGGCCGTGCAGGCCATCGCTCGTGGTGAGCTCGACGAAGATCGTCTCCTGAGACACGAAGCTCTGCACGGCATCCGTGCGTTCGGTCTCGACGGCGACGTCCACGAGGAACGCGCGAGCATCGGTGATCGTACTGGCCATCGGGTACATCTCCTGGTGTGGGTCAGATCACTTGCAGGTGAGCAGCTCGTCGTCGAACTGCTTCTTCACCTTCTCGGCGAACGCGACGCGCTCGTCGTCGTACGTGTCGACGTTGTCCTTCGTGACGACGAACGAGCCGGAGTCGACGATCACACCGGGGTCGGCCATCTCGCAGGTGCCGCTCGCGAGCTGAGCCAGCACCCAGCTGCCCACATAGGCCTGGCCGGCGGGGTTCTGCGCGACCGTTCCGTAGACGGAGCCGTCGCGGATGCCGTCGAGGATGGTGGCGTCGTCGTCGATCGCGACGAGCTGGATCTCGAGGCCGGATTCGGCGATCGCCTCGGCGCTCGCGACGGCCGGGTTGTAGGCCGTGGTGACGATCGCGTTGATCTCGGAGCCGCTTGCGGCGAGGAGGTCGGATGCCGCCTTCTGGGCCGTGGCGAGGTCGGTGTCGACGTCGGTAATCGTCTGGAGCAGGGTGACGGCGCCGTCGGTCTCGTCGATCGCGCGCTGGACACCCTCGATACGGCGCTGCGTGTTGGAATCGACGTTGTTGCCGGTCATGTGCACGATCGTGCCCTTGCCGCCGATCGCCTCGATCGCCGCAGCGGCAGCCTGGTACGCGGCCTCCTCGGTGTCGGTCGAGAGGCAGAAGGCGGCGAGGTTCTCGTCGCCGGCCGGACAGGAGGCGATGGATCCGACCGCGACCCCCGCATCGGTGAGCTTCTTGAAGGTCGCGTTGATGTCCGTCGGGGAGACGCCGAAGATGCCGAACGCGTTATAGCCGTTGGCCACGAGCGAGTTGATCACATCGTTCTGCTTGGTCTGGTCCCACTCGGCGGTCTCGTTGAACGTGACCTCGCCGAGGCTGAAGTCCTTGGCCGCCTTCTCGCCGGCCTCGATCCAGGGCTGGAAGTACGGGTGGGCGCCGCCGGGAACGAGGGCGACGCGCACGTCGGACAGATCCCCGCCGGCCCCGTCGCCGCCGGCATCCGGATCGGCGTTCTGCGGGGTGCACGCGCCGAGCGCGAGGGTGAGGGCGGCGGCTGCCGCGATGACGGCGCCGAGCCGCACGTGCTGTGTGATGCGCATCTTTGAGCCTCCAGGAAAGGGTTCCTTTTGAAATATCGTATTTGATCTTTCAAAGGATATGATGGCTGCACTCCGCCGCTATGTCAAGGGAAAGGTCGGATGTCTACGCTCGGTCAGTTGCCCTCCTTCACCCCCGGTGCACGCACGATGCTCGGCGACGAGGTGTACGGCGCGCTCCAGCAGTCGATCCTCGACGGAACCTACCCGCCGGACGCGCGCATCAACGCCGGCGAGCTGGCCCGGCAGTTCGAAGTGTCACCCACTCCGGTGCGAGAGGCGCTCGCGCGACTCGAGTCGGACGGGCTCGTCGAGAAGCTCCCCCTGCGCGGGTACCGCACGACCGATCTGCTCGACCGGACGCGGCTGACCGAACTCTTCGAACTGCGACTGCTGCTGGAGCCGGGCAGCGCGGCGAGCGCCGCCGAACGCCGCTCGGCCACGGATCTGAAGGAACTCGCTCACGAGGTCGAGACGGGGCGGACCGCGGTCGGAGAGGCGGACGCCTATCGCCTGCTCTCCCGCCATGACGTGCGACTGCACGACCTCGTGTTCCGGTCGGCGCAGAACGAGACGGTCCGCCAGGCGTATGCGCGCACGCACTGCCACCTGCACACGTTCCGACTCGCCTACACGGGCGCGTACGTGTCCGACACGGTCGACGAGCACGCGGCCATCGTCCGCGCCATCACCGAGGGCGACCCCACCGCGGCGGCGGAGTCGATGCGCACGCACATCGAGCGCTCCCGCGACCGGCTGATGCGCGTCGTCGACTGACACGCAGCCACTTGCCGGACGGCGCCGAACTTCTCGACGGAACGCAGTTGAGACGGTTCGGCGACCTTCTGTCATGTCCTTCATGAGAGACGATGTCGAAGGAGCACATGATGGACGAAAAGCTGCAGTCGGAGATCGCGTCGGCAGATCCCGTCGGGGAACGCGACGACGCGAGGCTGCACGATCTTGTTCGGCGCATGACGGCCGAAGCGCAGGATGCCGCCAAAGCCGTGCATCCCACGCACTCACCGTGGTGGAAGCGCCGGCGCATCCTGATTCCGTTCGGCATCGTCGGCGTGGTCGCTCTGACCGGCGCCGCGATCGTGATCCCTCTCAGCCTGTTGGTGAACGGGACTCAAGTCGAGCTCGATGCGGAGATCCCCATCGTCTACACGACGGACACCGGCGTAGACGTGACGTGCCGCTACGGGATCCACTTCGGCGACCCCGCCCACCGGACTGCAGCCGATGAGCGGCTTGCAGAGTTCGTCCAGAACCATGACTGGACGGGGATCGGTCAGCACATCTACGACGAAGCGATCGCCAACCCATTCGTCCCCGGCCCCAATGACGACTGGGAGGTGGACACGCAGGAGATCCGCGACGACTTCTCGTTCTCCCGCGCGACGGATCTGATCTGGGACGAGATCCCCGCTGGTCTCCAGCAGGACGGCCAGTCGGCTGGCGCGACGATGGACTGCACGGGACAACTGCGGTGACGGGCGGATGCGCCCCGGCCTCCGAGACCGCGGAGTGGATCGAAGTCGTCGTCAAAGAGAACGCCGACGACATCCTCCGCTACCTTCGACGTCGTGTGAACCAGCCGGAGGACGCGGCGGACCTTCTGGGGCGCGTGTTGTTGGCCCTCTGGGAGAACGCGACACGTGTGCCCGCGACTGATCCGGAATCGAGAATGTGGTGTTTCGGCATCGCGCGGAACGTGCTTCGGGAGTACTACCGGCACACTGCGAAGCGGATCGCGCTCGCAGACGACCTGAGGGAGCATCTGCGCAGCGCCGCGCAGCCCGACAACGCCGCCGATGCCGCCGCTGAGGTGAGGATGCGAGCAGAGGTCGTCCGTCGGGCGGTGATGTCTCTCGATGCGCGATCACGGGAGCTCGTCACCCTGATCCATTGGGACGGCTTCACCATCGCCGAGGCCGCACGACTCCTCTCGATGAACGAGTCCACCGCACGCACGCGCTACGGGAGGGCGCTTCAGCGCCTTCAGCGAGGCCTCTAGGAGCAACCCGCAGGGCCGAAGATCCCCACACCCGCAAACGACAAAACCCCCGGATGACCGGGGGTTTAAGTCTGTAGCAGGAGCGGGGCTTGAACCCGCGACCTCACGATTATGAGTTAGATGCGGTGCACTGACGGGCACTCGTTGGTCGCCGTTTGCCGCGTGATTCCGCGGAAGTCGTCATGGTTGGTGATAGCTGGTTGAGGGTGGTTTCAGCGGAGTTACCGGCACGGAACCGGCACAGAGGCCACTGAGGCAAGACGTCAACTTTGTCGAGGCCAGGAATTCTTGAGGATCTGAGGCGTACAGGACCACGCTCGCGTACGACTACTTCTTGCCGATGGCGTCCATCGAACTGATGTAATTCTGCAAGAGCCCTGTTGCATCAAGCAACCGCCAAGGGTTACTCGCTGCCGCAACGTCCCGATCCTCTTCCTGGATCCTGCACCATGAGCAGTGATCGCCCTGTTCTAGAGGTTCACCGCAGGATTGGCAGGAGTTCTCAGCTTCTGAGATCGCGCCGTCCACAAAGACACAAGTCGAACCGCTCGAATCCGTGAAGTAGGGGGTGATGCTAGTCCGCCCGACCCTGCATTTGTAAACTTCGCAACCAATCTCCGCTGCGAACGAGCGCAGTCTCGACTCCGTGTCAGCATCGACGTTCGAGCCGAGGATCACCGCTGTCACGCACTGACGCGAGATCGGAAGGATCGAAGCCTCACCCTTTTGGAGGAGCATGGTCGCATCGTTCAGGACGAGACGCCGTTCCTTCTCGTACGACCAACACGAAGCCTTCGTGAAGTACGCGGCGTTGTACACGCTATTGCGGAGAAAGTAGATATCTCTAGGCTTCTGGCGATACTGGGCCCGCGCGAGTGACGCTGCGAGTTCATCGGGGCGCGAGTCGCGGTACGTTACGTCCTGAATGACGCCGTCGTCGCGGAGCTCGGCGCGCAGAATGTCTTCATCTACTTCGATGACGAAGCCCTGACTGTTCTGGCCGTAGTGAGCCCACATAGGAACCACATCGGGGTTGCTCGAGAAGCAGGTTGTGGGCATATCCAATATCTCCCCCATCACTTCCTCGTAAAAAGCGAGGGTCGCGGGAGAAGAGTTGTGATCCACTGTGAGAAACAGCTCGTATGGGTCATTGAATTCTCTCGGCAAGGAGAACTTTAGGGTTGCTCCATCCTGTGAGAGAGCTACGCCTGCAAGCTCGCTGCCTAGATACTTGTACAGCTTTCGGACCATGTGATTACCTTTCGCAGGCTTGGTCTCCGTTTGCCGCGTGATTCCGCGGAAGTGATGGTTGGTCGCGGCTGGTCGAGGGTTTCAGCGGAGGTACGGACACAGGACCAGCAAGTTACGTGAACTGGATTCCAAAGAGCCCGCCATCTTCATACGAATCGGTCAGAGTGGGCTCGATGACGTACGGCTCCGGATTGAACCCAAAAGGTTCCGTCTTTGCGAGGTCGTCCGAGTTCATAGTGACGATGTACTGCATGCCTTCTTCTTCACACACTCGCGCTGCTAGCTGAAACGCTCGCGACACCTGCCGCTCGTCGACCCCGTCGAAGAGATGACTGTCATGTACAAGAAAATCGGGCCCGCGCCCGCCACGATGCGCGAGCACAGCCCAGGTCAAGTCGAAGCAAAAGATGACCATCTGCCCGATGCCGCGGCTGTCTTCTCCACCGATATGGGGCCTGACTCGGAGGCTGGTCTCAAGCGGTGCGATCTCCACGTATGACTCCCGCTCAGCTCCATAAAGCGCCGAGGCGAATGATTGAAACAGTGAATTGATCTCGTCGACTTGCGCCGTTCGCTCGTCCAGATCACGCGTGATCTTCTGTTGCAGCGATAGTCGTTCAAGCTTGATCTCGGACTTGGTAGCCTCAAGTTTCTTAGCAGTCTCAAGCCGAGCAGCCAGGCTGTCCATCTGCGCTCGCGCGGTCGAGAGCTGGCTCGCTAGCGTGGAGTATGCATCAAGAGCCCCGCCTCGGCTAAGCCGCTCCAAGAGCGTCGAATGCTCTGCACCCATGGCTTCTCGCTGCGCAGCACGTTCCTCAAGTCGCGCACGAGTCGCAGCGATCTCGGCCTCCAGGTAGGCACGGCGATTTCGAGTGACTGACTCATGAAACGCGCGCACGTCATCGTATGTGCGCTTCACACTTTCGGGGAGGGCGAGGCCAAGCTGGCGATACACGCGCTCGACGTAACTACTATCAGGCTCATTCTCGGCTTCAATTGACGCCTCAAGATCGATAAGATTCCGTCGGTCCGCTGCATCCCGGAGTCGTGAACTGCGAATCGACTCGTCGATCTCGTCGGCCTGCCGCTGGATCGTTTCGTATTCGGGCACAACTTGGAAGTCTGCGAGCTGCTCTTCGAGCTCCTGGACTCGTTTTGAGACAGCAACTACCTGCCCCCGAAGCTCCGAAGCCGAACCGACGACCAAGCCGAACACCGGGTCCTTGGTTGCACGCGTCAACTCTCGCCGCAACTTCTCCCGAGAAGCGATGCCCTGATACCCGGATACAAGCCGCCAGTTCAAGCCCAAGAGGTAGGTGAGATTAGTCGTCGCATCGGCAACTGACTGTCGAGAGAAGGTCGAGATTGGGTCGTCCATCCCGTGTTGACTAACCCTGCGAATGTAGAGCGAGATCATTGCGCGGGCACTGAGACCAGGGTGATCGGCAGGTAAATTAAAAAGGTCCCTTCCAATGGCGCTTGTCCACTCAGGAATCGTCGCTGTGCCGGTCGTGCTAACAAGTTGAGCAGCATTGGCAACATTCGGGGACAGGATGACGCGACTTCTTTTGTCATTCGATCGACTCACTGACACCTCGTCTGCCGTGCGCCGCCAGTCGAGCGTTAGATTGAATGCATGCTTGGAGAGCGCGGGATTCTTAAGCACTGAGTCGGTTAGTCGACTGAGTCCGAGCGCAAAGTGCAGAATCTCGATCAGCGAGGACTTTCCGGCTCCGTTACGACTGTCCGTCGTCGATGACGACTCGCTCTCTTCAGCAATCAGCATGTTCATTCCCGGCTGGAATGCAACTGTCTTGAACTCCGGGGAAGGCGAAGAGAGCTTGCGCAGCACCTACTGACCACCAATCTTATATAGAATGCCGTCATCAAAATGGACCGCGCCTATTGTGTATAGAACGTCAAGCGCGTAGGAGAACCAAGCGAATGAAAGCGGTTCGGTGGCCCCATTGGCAATCCGCCAACTGGCGAGCGCGTCCCATGCTTGACTCACGCTCATAGGTTCACTGAGAGACTCGCTGATCTGCGCCGCCACCGACAGCAACGCCCGTTGCGGAGCAATTCCCTTCGTGGGGGTTATCACAAGCTCATACCTACCGGCGGTCGCCAATCCGCAGGTGGGTTATCAAAAATATCGCATGACTGGAAGAAGAAGGCCAATGCTGCGGTCTGCGCACGGTACACAGGCGCCGAGGCCGGTCGAGAGCCTCCTAGGAACGTACGCAAGCCGAGAAGGATCTCTTCTGGGTCGAGGGCTGCTTCGGAGAATGCGCGATACTCGGCCTGGAAACGCGCCGCCACGTCATCGCGCTCGGTGACATCGATGCGCTCTGAGTAGTAGCGCTCAATCGCGTCGCTGTGCTTCATGCCATCCCGCAGCTCCGCCTGTGTTTCTTCCGTCAGGCTGCTGTACGCGAGCTTGTTCACCGATACCGGGTGCGGAGTGGCGGGGGCATCGTCGGGAAGCCGATTGCGCTGAAGGACCCCGAGAAGCTCAATCATTTCATCAAGACCCATGCTGACGACGTGGTTTAGAGGAAGCTGGCGCCCGAGAACATGCTCCACGTCGCTGGCCGAGCAGTTGCTAAGTAGATCTCTGAGCTTTCGAAAACCGATCAGCTCAAACGTGATCTCAGGGTGCTCGTCACGAAGCTCTGCGAGACGTCGCGAAACTTCTGGATGAACTCCGCGAGCATCGTTGTGAACGAATACGAACGTTGAGAACTGCCCCGCCCGTTGACGAAGAGCGCTCGTGATGTCCGAATTGAGCTTGGAGATCGCAGCGCTGGCGCTCGGGACCTCTGGGGCGTAGCACGCGTAGAGCTTCTTATCGTGGAGAGACAATCCATCGCTGCCCTGGTCTCCGATGTTCCCGTGAGTTCGAACGTCAACAAACCCGTCGAAGCACAGCGTCATGATGTCGTGGAACAGCGCTTCGAACGAGTTCCCCGTGCGCTCATGCAGAACTGACCACAAAACAGGGCGCAGTGCCATCCGCTCGTCAAAGTCCATCCGTGGCCTCCCTCACTACGCATCCCGGTTTGGACAACTGTATCG
>NZ_JBLVOH010000082.1:17508-21568 GCF_053543675.1 Microbacterium umsixpiens | reverse complement strand
GGAACACGGCACCCGTCTCGAAGATCGCGAGATCGGTGAGGCCGCGCGAGATGTTGCGATGCGCGGTCTGCAGCAGACCGGGGATGAGCGAGCGGCGCAGGAACGGTGCCTGCCCGTCGAGCGGGTTCGCCAGCCGGATGCTCGGCAGGTGCTCTCCCGAGGCGGAGCCGTGCAGGTCGTTCTGCGCCTCCGTGGTGAACGGGAAGGACGGAGTCTCCACCAGGCCGGCGGCGGCCAGCGCGTCGGCCACGCGGCGGCGTCCCTGCTGGTGCGCCGTGAGCCCGCGGCCGGACGGCGGCGTCGGCAGCACCGAGGGGATGCGGTCGAGTCCGTGGATGCGGGCGACCTCCTCGGCGAGCGTCCACTTGTCGGTGAGGTCGGGGCGCCAGGTCGGCGGGATCACGGTCCAGCCGGAGCCCTCCTCCGAGGCGGTGACATCCGCGCCGATCGTGGTGAGCGCACCGGTGATCTCGTCGTCGGTGTAGTCGACGCCGATGAGTCCCTGCACGAAGCCCGCGGGGAGCTCGATCGCTTCGACGAAGACCTCGGCGAAGAGCGCACCGCCCTCTTCGGTCAGCGTGCCCCCGGCGAGCTCGACCATCAGGTCGGCTGCACGGCGCGCGGCGACGAACGGGATGAGCGGGTCCACACCGCGCTCGAAGCGCTTGGAGGCCTCACTCGGCAGCTTGTGTCGACGCGCGGTGCGGGCGATCGTGATCGGGTCGAAGTTCGCCGCCTCGATGAGCACGTTGCGCGTGGTCTCGCTCATCTCGGTCGTTCCGCCGCCCATGACGCCGGCGAGGCCGATCGGGCCGGACCCGTCGGTGATGAGCAGGTCTTCGACGTGCAGCGCGCGCTCGACGCCGTCGAGGGTGGTCATCTTCTCGCCGGGGGCGGCGCGGCGGACCGTGATGCCGCCCGCGAGCTTGTCGAGGTCGTAGCCGTGCAGCGGCTGCCCCAGTTCGAGCATCACGTAGTTGGTGATGTCGATCAGGATGCCCAGCGAGCGCATGCCCGCGAGGCTGAGCCGCGCGATCATCCACGGCGGAGTCGGACGTGAGGGGTCGACGTCGCGCACGACGCGGGTCACGAACTCGCTCGCGCCGACGCGGCCACGCACGGGGGCGACGTCATCGACCACGGTCGTGTGTCCGGTGCCGGGCTGCAGCTCCGCGAAGTCGCGCTCCGCCGGGTCGCGGAAGGCCGCCCCCGTGGCGTGCGCGTACTCGCGGGCCACCCCGCGCAGGGAGAACGCGTAGCCGCGGTCGGGGGTGACGTTGATCTCGACCGCGACGTCGTCGAGGCCCAGCAGCGCGATCGCGTCGGCGCCGACCGGCGCATCGATGCCGAGGTCGGAGAGCACGACGATGCCGTTGTGCTCGTCGCCCAGGCCCAGTTCGCGCGCCGAGGCGATCATGCCGTCGGAGACGTGACCGTAGGTGTTGCGGGCGGCGATCGGGAACGGCCCCGGCAGCACGGCGCCGGGGAGGGTGACTACGACCTTGTCGCCGGCGACGAAGTTGTGCGCACCGCAGACGATCCCGCGGATGCCGCCGTTCTCCTCGCCCACGTCGACCTGGCACCAGTTGATGGTCTTGCCGTTGGACTGCGGCTCGGCCTCGATCGAGACGACCTGGCCGACGACGACCGGGCCCGAAATCTCGAAGCGGTGCACGTCCTCCTCTTCGAAGCCGACGGTCACCAGCGCCGCGAGGACATCCTCCGGCGTGGCATCCACTGCCAGATCGACGTACTCACGCAACCACGAAAGCGGGACGCGCATCACACCACCATCCCGAACTGCTCGCTGAAACGGACATCACCCTCGGCCATGTCGCGCATGTCCTGCACATCGCTGCGGAACATCAGTCCCCGCTCGATGCCCATGCCGAACGCGAAGCCGCTGTACACCTCGGGGTCGATCCCGGCGGCGCGCAGCACGTTCGGGTTGACCATGCCGCAGCCGCCCCACTCGATCCAGCGCGCGCCGCCCTTGAAAGTCGGGTGCCACAGGTCGAGCTCGGCGGAGGGCTCGGTGAAGGGGAAGTAGTTGGTGCGGAAGCGCGTCTCGGCCTCGGGGCCGAACAGCTGCTTCGCGAAGTGGTCGAGCGTGCCCTTGAGGTGCGCCATCGTGATGCCCTTGTCGATCACGAGACCCTCGAACTGGGTGAACACCGGCAGGTGCGTGGCGTCGAACTCGTCGGTGCGGTACACGCGCCCCGGGCACAGCACGTAGATCGGCACGTCGCGGTCGAGCATCGAGCGCACCTGCACCGGGCTCGTGTGCGTTCGCATGACGAGGTGGCGCGAGGGCGGGTCGACGTAGAACGTGTCCTGCTCCTGGCGGGCAGGGTGGTCGACGTCGAAGTTCAGGGCGTCGAAGTTGAACCACTCGTGCTCGAGCTCCGGTCCCTCCGCGATCTCCCAGCCCATGCCGACGAAGATGTCGCAGACCTGGTCCTGGAGCAGCGTGAGCGGGTGCCGGGCGCCGACCCGCGTGCGCGAGGGCACCGCCGTGATGTCGACGCGCTCGGACTCGAGACGCGCAGCGACCTCGGCTGCGGCCAGCTCGGCCTCCTTGGCGGCGAGCGCCTGCGTCACCTGCCCGCGCCCCTGCCCCACGAGCTTGCCGAACGCGGCCTTGTTCTCGGGGGCGACCTGGCGCATCGAGGCGTTCAAGACCGCGAGCGGCGAACCCTCCGCGACGTGTGCGGCGCGAGCCGCCTTCAGCTCGGCGGTGTCGGCGGCTGCGGCGATCGCCGCGAGGGCGTCGGCGACAGCGGCTTCGACCGCTTCCGGGGTGATTTCAGGAGACTCTGACACGAGAATCGAGTCTACCGGGGGCGCGTGGGTCCCTTTCGCTGATCAGCGCGTCGGCTCGGCCCCGTCCCCCTGCAGCACGATGAGCGAGGTGTTCGTCTCGCCGCCGTGCTGACGGGGATCGGGCACTGCGGGTCCGGCCTTCGGCGAGCGCTTGGCGCGACGCTGCAGGCGGTAGGCGACGTAGGAGAGCAGGAGACACACGGCCACGTACATCGATCCGCCGATGATCGCGGCGGGGATCAACGGGGAGCCGTAGGGCGCCTGGTTGCCGATCTGGTTGATCACGTAGAGGAGTTCCTGGTACGTGATGATGAACCCGAGCGCCGTGTCCTTCAGCGCGACGACGAGCTGCGCGATGATCACGGGCATCATGGCCCGCACGGCCTGCGGGATCAGGATGAAGTACATCACCCCGGTCTTGCGCAGTCCGATCGCGTATCCCGCCTCGGACTGTCCGCGGGGCAGCGACTCGATGCCGGCCCGCAGCACCTCGGCCAGCACCGACCCGTTGTAGACGATGAGCGCGATCACGACCGCCCAGTAGGGCGGCATCTTCACGCCGAGCACGGGAAGGCCGTAGTACAGCAGCATCATGAGCACGAGGACGGGCACGGCCCGCAGCACCTCGATGATCCAGCGGACCGGCTCACGCACCCAGGCATGCTCCGAGAGACGACCGATGCCGAGCACGAAGCCGAGGATGATCGAACCGACGCCGGCGGCCCCGAAGGCGGCCAGCGTGGCCAGCAGGCCTTCGCCGAAACGGACCCAGACGGCGGAGAACGTGAAGATGTTCCACTTCTCTGCGGTGAACTGCCCCGTGGCGAACAGCCGCCACACGACCCAGCCGAGCACGGCGAGGACGACGAGCACCGTCGCGACTCCGATGAGGCGGTTGCGGGCGATGGCACGGGGGCCGGGGACGTCGAACAGGACGGAACTCATCGCGCGATCCTCCACTTGTTCTCGAGCGTTCGCTGCACCCAGGCGAGCAGCAGCACCAGGACCACGAAGATGACCATGACCCACAGCAGGACGACGAGCGCGTTCTCGCCGCGCTCGCTGAGTGCCGCGCGGATGGTGCCGAGGTTGACGACCGAGAAGCCGGCCGCCACCGTGGTGTTCTTCATGAGGGCGATGAGGACGCTCATCATCGGCGGGACCACCGAGCGCGTGGCCTGCGGCAGGACGACGTAGCGCATGACCTGACCGAAGTTGAGACCGATCGCTCGCGCTG
>NZ_JBLVOH010000082.1:14695-17488 GCF_053543675.1 Microbacterium umsixpiens | reverse complement strand
GACCGGCACCGTGTTGATGCCGGCGCGCAGAGCCTCGGCGACGTAGGTCGCGGTGTAGAGCCCGAGTGCGATGACTGCGAGCAGCAGGGAGTTGACCCGCTCGCCGAGAAGGATCGGCAGGCAGAACGCGAAGAAGAACATCACGAGGGTGAGCGGGGTGTTACGGATCCAGTTCACGTAGATGCCCCCGACTGCGCGGGCGATCGGCACCGGGGACACCCGTGCCGCTCCCACGATCAGTCCCAGCACCAGGGCGATGAGGCCGCCGCCCAGGAACAGCACGATCGTTCCCCACAGTGCTTCACCCCAGAGATCGAGGTGGTCGCTGATGACTCCCACGGCTGCTCCTGTCGATTCGTGTTATCGCGATGGCCCTGCTGACGGATGGGGGCGGCCGATGGTGTCGGCCACCCCCATGCGATCAACCGATCGGGTCGACCTCAGGCTGCGTCGCCTTGACGCCGGAGGCACCGAGGTTGTTGTCGAAGATCTGCTGCCAGATGTCGCCACCGTCGGTCAGCTGGGTGTTGAAGTACTCGGCCAGCGCGTCATCGCCCTTGGCGAGTCCGATGCCGTAGCGCTCCTCGCTGAACGGCTCGCCGACGACCTTCAGCTTCTCCGGGTCCTGCGCCGCGTAACCGATGAGGATCGCCTCGTCGGTGGTGACGGCGTCGACCTGCCCGTTCTTGAGGTCCTCGACGCACTTCGAGTACGTGTCGTACTCCTTGGTCGGGACGTCGGGGTAGTTCTCCTTGATGTTCTGGATCGGCGTCGAGCCGGTCGCCGAGCACACCGTGGTCGAGTCGCTCAGGTCGTCGACGCTCGCGATGTCACTGTCGGCTCCGACGAGGAGGCCCTGTCCGGTCAGGAAGTACGGACCGGCGAAGGAGATCTGCTCCTTGCGCTTGTCGGTGATCGAGTAGGTGCCGACGTAGTAGTCGATGTCGCCGTTCACGATCGCCTGCTCGCGGTTCGCCGAGGCGATCGCCGTGAACTCGATCGTCTCCGGGTCGACGCCGAGCGATGCTGCCATCCAGCGGGCGATGTCGACGTCGAAACCGGTGCGGTCGCCGGTCACCGGGTCGAGGTAGCCGAGGCCGGGCTGGTCTTCCTTCACGCCGACCTTGATCGTGCCGGAGGACGAGATCCGATCGAACGTCGGACTCCCGTCGATGCTGACATCCTCGAGGACCGTCCACGGCGTGCCGGAGGTCTCCTCCTCGCCGCCGTCTTCCGGGGCCCCCGAGCTCGACGGCGTGCCGCTGTTGCAGGCCGTGAGCGCGAGCAGTGCCACCGCTGCGATTCCGATGCCTGCCAGTGTCCGTGTGCGTCGCATGTGCGTCTCCTTCGTGTGCTGTGTGTGCAGGGTCTGTGTGGTCGGGCGTCAGTGTGGTCGGGCGTCAGTGCGTGAGGAGCTTCGAGAGGAAGTCCTTGGCACGGTCGCTCTTCGGGTGCGTGAAGAACTCCTCCGGAGTCGCCTCCTCCACGATCCGCCCGTCGGCCATGAAGACGACACGGTCGGCCGCCTTCCGAGCGAAGCCCATCTCGTGCGTGACGACGATCATGGTCATTCCCTCGTGAGCCAGCTCGACCATCACGTCGAGGACCTCGTTGATCATCTCGGGGTCGAGCGCGCTGGTCGGCTCGTCGAAGAGCATCACCTTGGGCTGCATCGCGAGAGCCCGGGCGATCGCCACACGCTGCTGCTGGCCGCCGGAGAGCTGCGCGGGAAGCTTGGATGCCTGCTGTGCGACGCCGACGCGCTCGAGCAGGATCATCGCCTCTTTCTCGGCATCCGCCTTCTTGAGGCCCCGGACCTTCATCGGCCCCAGGGTCACGTTCTCGAGGATCGTGAGGTGGGCGAACAGGTTGAACGACTGGAACACCATGCCGACGTCCGCACGGAGGTGTGCGAGGCCCTTGCCCTCGGCGGGGAGCTCCTTGCCGTCGATGCGGATCGTGCCGCTGGTGATCGTCTCGAGTCGGTTGATCGTGCGACACAGGGTCGACTTGCCGGACCCGGACGGGCCGATCACGACGACGACCTCTCCCGAGTTGACCGTGAGGTCGATGTCGGCGAGAGCTTGGAAATCTCCGTAGTGCTTCTGGACGTTCTCGACCACGACGAGGGGTGTATCAGAGGTCATCATTTCTCCAAACTAGCCACGTCGGACGCGGGTCTCCAGGCGCCTCGGTGAGATTTACACGTTCGTAATCACCTGATCGCGGTACCAATGCTGCTTTGCACGGGTACCCCACGGCCCGCCCCCACGGGCCGCGGGATCGTCCTGCGGCCTCGCCCCCCAGCGACAGCGGAGCTGCAGGATCCGATCGCGCGCGATCGACCTCACACTGGCAGAGCCGAGGGCCCGGTGTCAGACTTCTTGAGGATTTCTTGAGCAGTCAGCCGCGCAGGTCCCGGTAGTACTCGACCGCGCCCGGATGCAACGGAACCGGGCCGGTGAAGATCGCCGATCGACGATCCAGCAGCGCAGCGGTCGGGACCTCCCCTGCGATCCGCAGGCGGGCATCGAACAGTCCGGTCAGGATGTCGCGCGCGACCCCGTCCGGGGTCGAGGAACTCGTGACGAGGTAGTTCGGCACGGCCATGGTCGGCGCCGAGGCGGCGATGCCGTAGGTGCCGGCGGGGACGTCGGCGGGTCGATAGGCATCCGAGTAGCGGTCGTTCACCTCGTTCACCCAGTCCTGCTCGATCGGGAGCAGGCGCACGGACGTGGTCTGCGAGAGCGCCGCGATTCCCGGTGTCGGCAGCCCACCCACCCAGAAGAACCC
>NZ_JBLVOH010000082.1:8481-14670 GCF_053543675.1 Microbacterium umsixpiens | reverse complement strand
CCCCTCGACTCCCCGAGGTCGAGCTGGGGATCGCGGACGGACCCGACGCCGACGCCGGCGGTGTCCAGGACGCGTGAGGCGATCACGTTCACCCCGGAGTTCTCCGCACCGAGCGACACGGTGCGCCCCTCCAGCTCCGGGAGACTCGATATGTCGGAGTCTCCGCGCACGACGACCTGCACGTACTCGTCGTAGAGACGCGCCAGAGCCCGCACCTGGAGGGGCGCGTCGAAGGCGCCGGTTCCCGCCACGGCATCGGCTGCCGCATCGCCCTGCGCGAAGCCCAGCAGCGCCTCACCGGAGTCCACGCGCAGCAGGTTGTCCACGGACCCGGCCGTCTCCTGCCCGACGATCCTGATGTCCAGGTCTGCAGAGAGCGCCTCGGCGAGATGGCTCCCGTAGTCGTAGTAGACCCCCGTGGGGCCGCCCGCCGCGATCGCGTACTCGGCGTCGGTCCACTCGCTCGCGCGCTGGCTGCATGCGGTGAGCGCCCCGAGCAGCAGGACCGAGAGGATTCCGGCGACCACCCGCCGCCCAACGGCCATCATGGGGTCGTCCTGTCGGGGAGCAGCAGCACGACCTCGAGTCCACCGCCGTCGGCCGCTGCCACCGCCACCTCGCCGCCGACCGTCGCCAGCAGGTCGCTCGCGATCGCGAGTCCGAGTCCGGAGCCCGGCGTGTCCGCGCTCTCGGCGCTCCGCCAGAACCTGTCCGTCGCCGCCGCCGCCTGCTCGGCGGACAGCCCCGGACCATGATCGCGGACCGTGATCCGACAGACGTCTCCCTCGCGATGCGCTCCGATGCCGATCCACGCACCGTCCGGCGAGAACTTCACGGCATTGTCGATCACGGCGTCCAGCGCGCTCTCCACGACCGTCCGGTCGGTCACGCTCATCACCGACGGGTCCCCCGCCGAACGCAGGGCGATCCCCCGCTGCCCGGCGACGTCGCGCCAGGCCTCGAGGCGGCGGGCGGACAGAGTCGCGAGGTCGACGGCGGAGATCGTGGTGTCCACGCGCCCGCCGCGTGCGAGGCCGAGCAGTGTCTCGAGGATCCGCGTCATCCGACGCCCCTCCTCCCGCGTCTCCTCCACGTCGTCGCGCCACTCCCGCCCGAGCCCGGTCGCGAGGTGCTCCACGCGCAGGAGCAGCGCGTTGAGGGGGTTGCGCAACTCGTGGGAGGCGTTCAGCGCGAACTCCTGCTGTCGCGTCATGACGCGCTCGATCTCGTCGGCCATGCCGTTGAACACCTGCGCCATGCGGCGGAGCTCCGGTGGCCCGGCATCCTCGGGGACACGCGCGTCCATCTCGCCCCGCTCGATGGCCACCATCGCCTCGTCCAGCCGCCTCACCGGGGACAGCACCCATCGGGCGAGCCGGAAGACGAGCAGCACGCCCAGCGCGATCAGCACCAGTGCGATGGCGGAGATGATCAGAAGCTGCTGCACGATCGCGGCCCGGGGGGCGTCGACATCTCCGGCGACCAGCACGGCCCCGATCACGTCGCCGTCGTCGAAGACCGGCTCCGCCAGCGCGGCATCCGCCACCGTCCAGGGGAAAACGGCCGCCGGCTGCTCGGCGCGTCGCCCGGACAGCGCCAGCCGCACCCGTTCCGCGTCCTCCTCCGCGAGCACGGTCGAGCCATGCTCCCCCGCCGCCCAGGGGGCACCGCCGAGATCGAAGACCGTCACCTCGATGCCGTACACCTCCTCGAAACGGACGACCTCGGCATCGATCACCGCCGCGCTGCCCGATCGAAGCGCTTGACGCGCGCTGGTGATGAAGTAGCCGAGGTCGCCGAGCTGCTGCGTGTAGAACGACTGTTGCACGCTTCGGGCTGCACTCCATCCGGCCGCACCGCCCAGCGCGACCAGGATCGCCACGAGCGGGACGAGGAAGACGATGACCAGACGTCGACGCACGGCTCAGGACCCCACGAGACGGTAGCCGACGCCGCGCACGGTCTCGATCACACCGCGGGATCGGGTCTTCTTCCTGATCGCCCCGACGTGCACCTCGAGGGAATGCCCGAAGCCCCGCCAGTCCGTGTTCCACACCTCACGGATGAGACGCTCCTTCGGAACCGCCACACCCGGATAGCGTGCGAGCACCGCGATGATGTCGAACTCCTTGCGGGTGAGCTCGATCGGCGCACCGTCGACCAGGACCTGCCGCCCGACGAGGTCGATCTCCAGCGAGCCCCCGAGGAGCAGCACCCGCGCGTCGGAATCCGGGCGCATCGGCCGCGAACGCCGGGTCACGGCCTCGATCCTGGCCAGAAGCTCATGCACGTCGTAGGGCTTCACCACGAAGTCATCGGCGCCGGCACGCAGTCCCTTGATGCGCTCGGCGACCTGGTTGCGCGCGGTCACGATCATGATCGGAACCTCGGAGCGTCCGCGGATGCGGCGGCACAGGTCGACGCCGTCCATGTCGGGGAGTCCCAGATCGAGGAGCACGACCTCGGTGTCAGCGCCGAGGAGAGCCAGCGCCGACGCCCCATCGGAGGCGCGCACGGTCGCGTAGCCCGACCGCGCGAGGAACGCTTCGAGCGCCCCAGCGACACGGTCGTCGTCTTCGACGATCAGAATCCTCATCGACCCTGTGACCCGCTTCCTTCGTCGGCCGGACGTCAGCCGACAGAGGTCGCCCGCTGTGCGAAGGCGCTCTCGTACAGGCAGACGCTCGCAGCGGTCGCCAGATTGAGGGATTCGGCCTTGCCGAAGATCGGCAGCCGCAGCACCTGGTCGGCCAAGGCGAGGGCATCGTCTTCCAGACCCCGCGCCTCGTTTCCGAACAGCCATCCCGTCGGCTCGGCGAGCACTCCGTCCGCGCGGGCTTCCAGCAGATCGGCGCCCTTCACGTCGGCGGCGAGGATGCGCAGACCCGCGGCGTGCGCGCGCTTCACGACGTCGGCGAGGTCTCCCCCGACCGAGACCGGGAGGTGGAACAGCGACCCGGTCGTGGCGCGCACGACCTTCGGGTTGTACGGATCGACGGTCCGGCCGGTCAGCACGACCGCATCCGCGCCCGCCGCATCGGCCGCGCGGATGATCGTGCCCAGGTTCCCGGGGTCGCGCACCTCTTCGCAGATCGCCACGAGACGAGGCGAGGCATCGAAGATGTCACGCACCGAGGTCGGAGTCTGCTGGACGACGGCGACCAATCCCTGCGGAGTGACCGTGTCGGCCATCGCGTTCAATACGTACTCGGTGACGTACTCGACGTCGATGTCGGCGTCGGCGGCCTTGGCACGGATGTCCGGGTGCTTCTCCCACCCGCTCGGCGTCGCGAACAGCTCGACGATCGCCTCCGGGCGATACGTGAGTGCTTCACGCACCGACTGCGGACCTTCCAGAAGGAACAGGCCCGTCTCGGTTCGCGCGCTGCGCTTGGTCAGCTTCGCGACAGCACGGACTCGGGGCGAACGGGGGTTCTCCAGCACGTTCACAGTCTAGGGTCACCGCGGACGCCGGATACGCGAAACGGGCGCCTCCCCGAAGGAAGACGCCCGTAGGAAGCGAGATGCTTACGCAGCCGACTTCGGTGCGTTGACGTCGGAGGGCAGAGCCTTCTTCGCCGTCTCGACCAGCGTCGTGAACGTGGCAGCGTCGTTGACCGCGAGGTCGGCGAGCATGCGACGGTCGACGGTGACACCCGCGAGGCCGAGGCCCTGGATGAAGCGGTTGTACGTGATGCCGTTCTGGCGAGCCGCAGCGTTGATGCGCTGGATCCAGAGGCGACGGAAGTCACCCTTGCGCTTGCGACGGTCACGGTACGAGTAGACCAGCGAGTGGATGACCTGCTCTTTGGCCTTGCGGTAGAGGCGCGAACGCTGACCGCGGTAACCCTTTGCGCGCTCGAGGATGACCCGGCGCTTCTTGTGGGCGTTTACTGCCCGCTTGACTCTTGCCATTTTCCTGTGTTCCTATTCGTGCGTTCGGGCGCGCGTCAGCGGCCGAGAAGCTTCTTCGCGACCTTGGTGTCAGCCTTCGAGAGCACCTGGTCCTGGTTCAGACGACGGGTGCGACGGCTCGACTTGTGCTCGAGGTTGTGGCGCATCCCGGCCTGCTGCTTCTTCAGCTTGCCGCTGCCGGTGATCTTGAAGCGCTTCTTAGCACCCGAGTGGGTCTTCTGCTTCGGCATCTTCTCTTCCTTCGTATGGCGCCTTCTCAGGCGACGGTGTCAACCCGCGGTGCGGGAGTTCTGGGGCGGATCTACTCCGCGGCAGCTTCTGCCGGTGCGTCGGCATCGCTCTTGGCGTCGCGGGATGCCTGCTTGTTCGCCGCGCGCTGCGCGTCGCGAACCGCGTTCTGCTCCTGCTTGGCCTCGGACTTGCTCTTCAGCGGAGCCACGATCATGACCATGTTGCGACCGTCGATGGTCGGGTTCGACTCGACCGTTCCGAGCTCGGCCACGTCTTCGGCGAACTTGCGCAGCAGACGCACACCCTGCTCGGGACGCGACTGCTCACGACCGCGGAACAGGATCATGGCCTTGACCTTGTCGCCGGCCTTGAGGAAGCCCTCGGCGCGCTTCAGCTTGGTCGTGTAGTCATGAGCCTCGATCTTCAGACGGAAGCGGACTTCCTTGAGGATCGTGTTCGCCTGGTTGCGGCGCGCTTCCTTTTCCTTCTGGGCGGCCTCGTACTTGAACTTGCCGTAGTCCATGATCTTGACGACGGGCGGCTTCGAGTTGGGGGCGACCTCGACGAGGTCGAGATCGGCTTCCTGCGCGAGGCGCAGCGCTGCCTCGATGCGGACGACGCCGATCTGCTCACCCGCGGGGCCGACGAGGCGGACCTCGGGGACGCGGATGCGCTCATTGGTACGGGGATCGCTGATGCGGAACTCCTTAGACGATGTGATTCGGCCACCGCGACGCTGTCTGCATCACGGGCGAAATCGGAATCGTCCCCACCCACCGGCATTCAGACGCCGGCTCCGCACCCTGCCTGCCGGGTCCGTCTTGCGAACGGAGCCGGTGGAGTGCAAGACCCGGTAGCCTTGAACGGCAAGCGCGGGTGGGAAGTGAATCCTCTTTCGATCCGGAGCATGACGCTCCGGAGCCCGCCAAAGTCTAACAGAAAGCAAGGCGAAGTGACGAACCAGGCACCGGACGAGGCTGCACGCGAGCGCGAAGAGCGCTGGGCACGTCAGGAGGAGGCTGCGTCGTCGGCCACTCGAGACATCGCCGACGTACCCGCGGTCGAGGTGATCACCACGGCGGCCGTGCACCTCATGAGCGCCGGCGCCGTCAAGCTCGGCCTCGCCGACGACCCCGACGCGGCGGCACAGCTCGACCTCGACGAGGCTCGCAAGCTCATCAACGCCCTCGCCGGGCTCATCACCGCCGGCGCCCCCGAGATCAGCGACATGCACGCACGCTCGCTCCGCGACGGGCTCCGCTCCCTGCAGCTCGCGTTCCGCGAGGCATCGACGATCCCCGACCCCATCGGCAAGGGTCCGGGCGAGAAGTGGACCGGGCCGGTCAACTAGTTCAGGATTCGAGGACGATCGGATCCGCGGTCGAGGGGCCGCCGCACGGCTCATCCGAGTGCGTCCACGAGATCGATTCCTCGGACTCGTGGATGAGCGTGTTCTGGGCGTCGAACAGGCGGATGTCGACGCCGTCGGGCGTCGACATGTCGAACCCGAGCACCCACGTCCCGTCACCCTGAGGCGTCACCATGAACAGGTTGGTCGATGAGGTCGGCTCGGTACCCGGCGCCGGTGAGCACTCCCCCGCGACGCAGAACTGGACCGCCACCACCCCCGCTACGGCGCTGGTCTCGAGTGCGACGGCGTTCGTCCATCCGATCGCGGGGCAAGCCAGCGCGCAGCCCGAGCTGCCGGTAACGGCGCCCCCGAGGAGAGCAACGACGGCGATGGCGCGCAGGAGACCTCGGGACATGCCCCGATCGTAGCGAAGCGCGCTCAGACGCTGCGGCGGAGCTTCACCGTGAGCGAGTCCGCCAGGACGGCGATGCGGTCGTCCGACGCCCAGCGCTGAGCCAGACGCGAGAGCACGGCGTCGAGCACCTCGCGCTCCAGACCGTCGACGAGTTCCAGGACCACGATCAGCTCCGGGCCGCGCAGACGTGCGTCGGGGTCGCCGGACGCCACCGCCACGTCGATCACGGCCAGTTCGTGGGCCACACTCTCCTGGAGCGCGGTGTAGAACTCGGTGG
>NZ_JBLVOH010000082.1:0-8461 GCF_053543675.1 Microbacterium umsixpiens | reverse complement strand
TCGGCTCCCAGGCATGCTCCTGGGCGATCGCCCAGACGGCCGGCCGCCGGATCACGAACTCCGTGTCGGCCGTCGGGTCGAGCACGATCAGGTCGGTGTCTTCGGCTGACGCCGCCAGCGCCGCCCGGAGCGCCTCCACGGGAATCGGGCGTGCCGTGGGATCCCACTTCTGCATCGCCTCGACGGAGGAGAAAACCGGCTGCACCCGCCGCCCGTCGGGAGCCGCGACCGTGACGATCGACAACTCCTGCGTCTTGTCGACGGCGAGGCCGCTCGGCGCGACGCCTTCCTCACCCTTCTCGGCGATCAGAGGGATCAGCACGCGAGCCGAGCGGAAAGCGTCGACGACTTCCACCTGACTGCCTTCGCCGGCGCGGAAGCGCAGCAGTGCGGCCAGCAGCGCCGGGTCGGCCGAGCCGTCGTCCGCCGCGTGCGGATTCGACTCGAAGCTGCGTCCCTCCCAGGGGACACCGGCCGAGTCTCCGTGGTTGTGCGACTCGGGCCCGCAGGCGTGGCCGTCAGTCTCCTGCGACATCCAGTGCCTCAGCCAGCGTGAACGCACCGGCGTAAAGGGCCTTGCCGACGATCGCACCCTCGACGCCCAGCGGCACGAGTTCACGGAGCGCGGCGATGTCGTCGAGGTTGGAGATCCCCCCGGATGCGACGACCGGCTTCGGTGTGCGCGAGGTCACCTCGCGAAGGAGCTCGAGGTTCGGGCCGCGAAGCGTGCCGTCCTTCGTCACGTCCGTGACGACGTAGCGGCTGCATCCGGCGTCTTCCAGGCGCTCGAGGACCTCCCAGAGGTCGCCGCCCTCCTTGGTCCAACCACGTGCGGCGAGCGTGGTGCCGCGCACGTCGAGGCCGACCGCGATCGCTTCGCCGTAACGACCGATCACATCGGCGGCCCACTCGGGGTTCTCCAGTGCGGCCGTGCCGAGGTTGATCCGGGTGGCGCCGCTCTCGAGCGCTGCCTCGAGGGTCGCGTCGTCGCGGATGCCGCCCGAGAGCTCGATGCTGACGCCCTTGAACTGCTTGATGACCTTGCGCAGGATCGGCGCGTTGCTCCCGCGTCCGAAAGCGGCGTCGAGGTCGACGAGGTGGATCCACTTCGCGCCCTGTGCGGCCCACTCCCCTGCCGCGTCGAGCGGGTCGCCGTAGCTCGTCTCGGTTCCGGCCTCGCCCTGGGTGAGGCGGACGGCCTTGCCACCGGCGACATCGACCGCGGGAAGGAGCGTGAGCGAGGGAGACTGCGCGAAGTCGTTCATGGGGTCCTTGGCTAGGGAAGGTCTGCAGCCCGGAGCGGGCACGAGAACCGAGGGTAGTCCGCCGGAGAGCGGGTGACAAAACGGATGACGTCCACGATGGGTGTCAGAGACTCCCGACCCAGTTGCGCAGGAGCTGGATGCCCGCTTCGCCCGACTTCTCGGGGTGGAACTGGGTTGCCGAGAGCGGACCGTTCTCGACGGCGGCGAGGAAGGGGTCGCCGTAGGTCGTCCAGGTCAGCACGGGCTCGGGGAACGGCGGGATGACGTCGAGCTCCCAGGACTGGGCGGCGTAGGAGTGCACGAAGTAGAAACGCTCATGTTCCAGGTCCCGGAAGAGCACGCTGTCCGCGCCGGGCTCGACGGTGTTCCAGCCCATGTGCGGCAGCACGGGTGCGTTGAGCTCGGTGACCGCTCCGGGCCACTCGCCGAGACCCGCGGTGTCGTGCCCTCGCTCGACCCCGTGCTCGAAGAGCACCTGCATGCCGACGCAGATCCCGAGCACCGGTCGTCCGCCGGCCAGACGCCGGTCGATGACCTCGTCGCCGCCGTGTGCGTGGAGCGCGTCACGGACCGCCTGGAACGCGCCGACGCCCGGAACCAGGAGACCGTCGGCCTCCAGGGCGGCCTTGCGGTCGCGCGTCAGCACGGCATCCGCGCCGGCAGCGGCCAGCGCCTTGACAGCCGAGTGGACGTTGCCCGACTCGTAGTCGAAGACGGCGACGCGGGGGCTCGCGCTCACAGTGCGCCTTTGGTGGACGGGATCCCGTCGACCAGCGGATCGAGTGCTTTGGCCTGGCGGAACGCGCGGGCGAAAGCCTTGTACTCCGCCTCCGCGATGTGGTGCGGGTCGCGGCCGCCCAGCACACGCACGTGGACGGTCAGCGCGGCGTTGAAGGTGATCGCCTCGAAAGAGTGACGCACCAACGAGCCGGTGAAGTGCCCACCGATGAGGTGGTGCTCGAATCCGGCGGGCTCGCCGGTGTGCACGAGGTACGGACGACCCGAGATGTCGACGACCGCCTGCGCGAGCGCCTCATCGAGCGGCACGAGCGCGTCGCCGTAGCGGGAGATGCCGGACTTGTCGCCCAGCGCCTCGAGGATCGCCTGTCCGAGCACGATCGACACGTCTTCGACGGTGTGGTGCGCATCGATGTCCGTGTCGCCCGAAGCGCGCACGGTCAGGTCGGTCAGCGAGTGCTTCGCGAAAGCGGTGAGCATGTGGTCGAAGAACGGCACCGACGTGTCGATGCGGCTCGCCCCCGTGCCGTCGAGGTTCAGCTCGAGTTCGACGGTGGACTCCGACGTGCTGCGCACGCGGCTCGCGGTGCGCGGGGTCGATGACGGGGTGCTCATGATGCCGATCCTATCGAGGCCAGAGCATCGAGGAACGCGGTGGTCTCGGCCTCGGTGCCCGCGCTGACCCTGAGGTGACCGGGGATGCCGACATCACGCACCAGCACGCCGCGGTCGAAGAGCTGCTGCCACGTCGCACGCGGATCGGCGATGCCGCCGAAGAGGACGAAGTTCGACCAGGATTCGTGGGGCGTATATCCGAGCGCCTCGAGGGTCGCGGTGATGCGGTCGCGCTGTTCGACGATCTCCTCGACCATGCCGAGCATCACGTCGGAGTTGCGCAGAGCGGCGACGGCCGCAGCCTGCGTGAGCGTGCTCAGGTGATAGGGCAGGCGCACCAGACGCAACGCATCGATGAACGTCGGATCTGCCGCCAGATACCCGACCCGCGCACCGGCGAAGGCGAAGGCCTTGCTCATCGTGCGCGAGACCGCCAGGCGCGGGCGCCCCTCGAGGAGTGTCAGCGCGGAAGGCGCGTCGTGCGGTGCGAACTCCTGGTAGGCCTCGTCGACGATCACGATGCCCCGCGCCGCCTCGTAGACGGCTTCGACGACGTCCAGGCCGAGCGGGGTGCCGGTGGGATTGTTCGGGGTGCACAGGATGATCACGTCGGGGTCCGCGGTGCGCACCTGCTCCGCTGCCTCCTCCGGTGTGATCGTGTAGTCGGGCTGCCTCGTTCCGGGGATCCACCGCGCGCCCGTGCCCTGCGCGATGAGCGGGTACATCGAGTAGGTCGGCGCGAAACCGAAGGCCGTGCGCCCGGGGCCGCCGAAGGCCTGCAGGATGTGCTGGAGCACCTCGTTCGAGCCGTTGCCCGCCCAGATCTGCTCCGGGGTGAGGCCGTGACCCAGATACTCTGCGAACGACTCGCGAAGAGTGGTGAACTCCCGGTCGGGATAACGGTTCACATCACGGATCGCGAGCGCGATGTCGTCGAGGATGTCGCTCGCCACCGCGTCCGGAATGGGATGCGTGTTCTCGTTCACGTTGAGGGCGATCGGGAGCGGTGCCTGAGGCGCGCCGTACGGAGTCAGTCCGCGAAGATCGTCGCGTAGCGGGAGATCGTTGAGGGAGAGGGTCACCCTTCCCATGTTAAGCGGCGCCCCGAGTCGATGACGCAAAGTTGCCGCAGCTCGGGCGCGACGGGATCAGTCCACGTACTGGGCCGGGATGGCGAGCGTCTGGCCGATCTGGAGCTCACCGCCACGCAGCAGGTTCATACGGCTGATCTCACCGATGACGTCGCGCGGGTCGGCGCCGGGGGCGACCCCGGTGGCGATCGACCAGAGAGTGTCACCGGGCATGACGGTCACGGTCTCGACGCTGACGGCTGCCGTGTCTGCGCCCGAGGCGATCGCACTGCCACCGCTGAGTGCGGCGAAGGCGATGCCGATCGCGAGCGGCACGGAGGCGAACCCCAGCAGCACGGCGCGACCGCGCGTGGTCAGCCGGAGTCGCGTCGTAGGACGGGTCGACGCCGGAATGACTGCCGCGGTGCTGAAGCCGATGCTGCTCATGTGGTGCTCCTTAGCCTGTCCCGGAGCGGTGAAGCTGCCGGGGAAGTTGGCGTAGCGTTCGCATTCCCGTCTCGGCCGGGAGCCGTGAATGCGAAGCTACGTACCGAAGATATCTTCGAGTTCGAACATCTGTCAAGTTGTCTTCGAAACCGGATGCACGATTCTGCCGACACGCTCGAACAGATCTTCCAGATCGGGCCGTTTCTCGGATACGGTTTCGATGAGAACACCACACCACGGGCCTCCGACATTCGAAGAGCGACGTCGGAACACCGCACTTAAGGAGCACCATGAGCGAGAACTCGGCCCCCGAGTCGGAGGCACCGCGGACGCGACGCCGCAAGAGCCTGAGCCCCAAGCAGATGGCGATCCTCGAGGTCATCCAGAACTCCATCGCTCATCACGGCTACCCGCCGAGCATGCGGGAGATCGGAGACGCCGTCGGCCTGAAGTCCCTGTCGAGCGTGACCCACCAACTCGGTCAACTCGAACTGAGCGGCTACCTGCGACGCGACCCCGGCAAGACACGTGCCATGGAGGTCCTGATCGATCTCCCCGGCGCCAGCGGCGAGAACCCCGCCGACGTGGCGACTCCGGTCGGCGACGCGGCGCTCGTGCCCCTGGTCGGTCGCATCGCCGCCGGCGTGCCGATCACCGCCGATCAGCAAGTGGAGGAGATCTTCCCTCTCCCCCGTCAACTGGTGGGCAAGGGAGACCTCTTCATGCTCAAGGTCTCGGGCGAGTCGATGATCGACGCCGCGATCTGCGACGGCGACTGGGTCGTCGTGCGCTCGCAGAACAATGCGGAGAACGGCGAGATCGTGGCCGCGATGCTCGACGGCGAGGCCACGGTCAAGGTGCTGCGCCGTCGCGACGGCCACACCTGGCTCCTCCCCCGAAACTCCTCCTTCGAACCCATCCTCGGCGACGAGTCCGTGGTGCTCGGTAAGGTCGTGGCGGTGCTGCGCGCCGTCTGAGTTCAGCCCATAGGCTCGGAGCATGTCGTCGCCTCACGGTTCCTGGCCCTCTCCGTTCTCCGCAGCCTCCGTCGCGGCATCCTCCCCGCGCATCGACGGGGCGCGCTTCGTCGGCTCCGAGATCTGGTGGGGAGAATCCATGCCCGCCGAGAAGGGGCGGGTCTCGGTGCGAAGCTCCTCGGGAGCCGAGATGCTCCCGGCGCCCTGGAGTGCTCGCTCCCGGGTGCACGAGTACGGCGGCGGGGCATGGACCGCCGATTCCACGGGCATCCTGTACTTCGTCGATGCCGGCGATCAGCGCGTCCATCGACTGGTCGCCGGTGCCGAGCCCGTCCCGCTGACACCGGCGGGGCCATCGCACGGAGGCCTCCGCGTGCAAGACGGCCGTCTGCTCGCCGTGCGCGAAGATCTGTCGGCCACGCCGCATAACCGCGCGATCGTCGAGATCCCGATCGACGGCTCCGCCGCGGAGGACGCGTCCGGAATTCGAGTCATCGTCGAGGGCGACGGCTTCTTCGCTCACCCCGCACTCTCGCCCGACGGCGGCCGCGTCGCCTGGATCACCTGGAACCGCGGACGGATGCCCTGGGAGGCCTCGCAGCTGCAGATCGCGCAGAGCGACGGCAGCGACGTGCACGAGATCCCCACTCGAGCGGCGTTGCAGCCCGAGTGGCTCAGCGAGACGGAGCTGATGTTCGCCGATGATCCGGACGACCGCTGGGGCCTGCATCGCATCGAGCTCGACGGAGTCTCGCCGGTCGGCGCACCGCGCGCGCTCAGCCCGACCGATGCCGACACCGGCTACGGGCTGTGGGTGCTCGGCAACCGCTGGTATCGACCCCTCGCCGACGGACGGATCGTCGCCGTCCGCACGAACGGGCGCGACGAGGTCGTCCTGATCTCACCGGACGGTGCCGCACGCCCGATCGATATCCCGGCCGACGGCCATGTGAGCATCGACGATGTGGACGGGTCGCGCGTGCTGCTCTCCGGCAGTGGCTCCGGCGTGACCGCCGGCCTGTGGTGCATCGATGTGGACTCCGGCGCGACCGTCGCCGTGCGCGGAGGTGAGCCCGTCGATGCCGAATGGATGCCGCGCGCTGTGCCGATCGAGGTCGACGGAAGGCACGGAGTCGTGCACGCCTTCGCCTACCCCCCGGCGAACCCCGACGCGACAGCCCCCGCCGACGAGCTCCCCCCGTACGTGGTGCTGGTGCACGGCGGACCGACCGCGCACGTCACCGGCGCGGCTTCCGCCGCCAACGCGTTCTACACGAGCAGGGGAATCGGCGTGCTCGACGTCAACTACGGCGGCTCCACCGGCTACGGACGCGCCTACCGCGAACGCCTGGACCGCCGATGGGGCGTCGTGGACGTCGACGACGTGATCGCCGCCGCACAGGGCCTCGCGGATGCCGGCCTCGCCGACCCGTCCCGCATCGCCATCCGCGGTGGATCCGCAGGCGGCTGGACGGTGCTCTCCGCGCTCGTGCGCGGCGGGGCCTTCGCCGCGGGGATCAGCCGCTACGGCGTGGCCGATCTGCGGATGCTGGTCGCCGAGACGCACGACTTCGAGGCGTCGTACATCGACGGTCTCGTGGGGCCTCTCCCCGAGTACGAGCACATCTACGTCGAACGATCACCACTCACCCACGCGGATCGCATCGGAGTCCCCGTGCTGCTGCTGCAGGGCGGAGAAGATCGAGTGGTCCCGCCCTCGCAGTCCGAGGCGATCAGAGACGCGCTGGCCGCCCGAGGCGTCGACCACGAGTATGTCCTCTACCCCGATGAGGGGCACGGGTTCCGCAGTGCCGACACGATCATCGACGCACTCGAGCGTGAACTGATCTTCCTCGGCCGCGTGTTCGGCTTCGAGCCGACGCTGTGACGACCGGTCGCTACTCGCCCACGCGATTGCGCAGGCGCATGGCACGATCCGCCTCGCGGGTGTCCTGACGTTCGCGCAGGGTCTGCCGCTTGTCGTACTCGCGCTTTCCCTTGGCGAGGGCGATCTCGACCTTCGCCCGCCCATCGGAGAAGTACAGTTTCAGCGGGATCAGGGTGTATCCACCCGCCGAGACGGCATGCGCGATCTTGGCGATCTCCTCGCGATGCAGCAGCAGCTTGCGGATCCGCTTCGCCGAGTGATTGGTCCAATGCCCCTGGGAGTACTCCGGGATGTGCACCGAATCGAGGAAGACCTCGTTGCCCTTCACGAACGCGTAACCGTCGCTGAGGTTGGCGCGCCCCTGACGCAGTGACTTGACCTCGGTGCCGGTGAGCACCATCCCCGCCTCGTACGACTTCTCGATCGTGTAGTCGTGACGTGCGCGACGATTGGTCGCGACGACCTTCTCTCCGCGTTCCCTGGGCATGATGCTCTCCTGTTGCCGTGATGAGCTCGATCGATCGTTCCGACCGAGCAGCCTTTCAGGATATCAGGTACGGAGCCAACGCCTGATCGCGAAGCCGGCGGACAACGCGGCCAGGACGACGCCGATGCCGATCAGCACCGGTACGACGAGCATCGCGTCCTGCATCGTCACCCAGGTCGTGATGAACGGGACGCGGCCTCGCAGGTAGCCGTTCACCCCGAAATGCATGCCGGCGACGACCGCGGCACTGGCCAGCGCCGAGCCGAGGAACGCCGCGAACACGCCTTCGAGCACGAACGGTGTCTGGATGAACCGGTTCGAGGCGCCGACCAGGCGCATGATGCCGATCTCCTTGCGACGCGCATACGCCGACAACCGGATCGTCGTCCCGATCAGCAGGGTCGCCGCTATCAGCATGAGCACCGCTATGCCGACGGCGATATACGTCGCGACGGTCAAAGCGGAGAACAGCGGCTCGAGGTATTGGAGCTGATCCTTGACCTGCTCCACTCCGGCCTGGCCGCTGAATGCCTCGGCGAGCACCTGCGACTGCCCCGGGTCTTTCATCGTCACGAAGAAGACCTCGAATGCCTGGTCGGGCGTGAGCACACTCGCCTGGTCCTCGCCGAGCTGCTCGACGAGCTTGGCGTACGTGTCCTCCTTGGTATCGAAGGTCAGCGAGCTGATGAGCGGTGCCAGCGCGTCGCCTTCGAGCTGCGCCCGGACCGCGGCCACCTGCTCCTCGCTCGCGGCTCCGTCGATGCAGGTGTCGGATTCCGAGACCGCGGAGCACATGTACACGGCGACCTGGGCACGCTCGGCCCAGTAACCCCGCATGACGCCGATCTGCGACTGCATCAGGATCGCCGCGCCGACGAAGGTGAGCGAGACGAAGGTGACGAGGATCACCGAGATGACCATCGAGATGTTCCGTCGGAGACCGCCCAGGGCCTCGGTCAGGATGAGTCCGATTC
>NZ_JBLVOH010000081.1:12467-14354 GCF_053543675.1 Microbacterium umsixpiens | reverse complement strand
ATCGCGGCGGCCTCGGCCGCCCGCTCGCGCGTGTAGAGCTCGGCCTGGGCGCGGGTCTCGGCCTCGTACCGCTGCGCGTCGGCGACGCGCTTGACGTCGGCGTCGAGCTGGGCCTGCTTGTTCTCGGCCTGCTGCTGCAGCACGGCCTGCTGCGCCTGCTCGCGGGCGAGGTTCTCGGCCTGCTCCGCCTCGGCGCGCGCGCGACCGATGCCGGCGTTCGAGTTGGCGGTGTTCGTGTCGAGCGCGGTCTGCTCGATCAGGTTGGCTTCCTGGTTCGCGATGTTCTTCTGGTTGATCGCGCGGTCGGCGTTGGTCTGCGAGATCTCGGCGGACTGACGCTTCGCCTGGATCTCGGGAGCGCCGAGCGACTGGATGTAGCCGACCTTGTCGGTGATGCCCTTGATCTGGAACGAGTCCAGGATGAGGCCCTGCTCGGCGAGCTCCTGCGAGACGTCGGCGGCGATCTGGTCGGAGAACTTCTTCCGCTCGCGCATCAGCTCGACGACCGACAGGGTCGCGACGATTCCACGGAGGGCACCTTCGAGTTGCTCGGTGGTGAACTGCTCGATGGCCTTGTCCTGCGAGGCGAAGCGCTCGGCGGCACGGCGCACCAGGATGGGGTCGGAGCCGATCTTCACGATCGCGACACCGTCGACGTTCAGGGTCACGCTGTCGAGCGACTGCGCCTCGGCGTTGAGCGAGACCTGGCGCGAGCGCAGCGAGATGATCTCATGGCGCTGCGTGATCGGGTTGACGAGCGACTTGCCGTTGACGATGACGGTGACGGGCGACTCCGACATCTCGGAGCGGCTCGACCCGTCGGTCGCGATGACCGCGGTCTGCACCTTCTGCTTGCGGCCCGAGATGACGAGGGCCTCGTCGGCTCGGGCGACCTTGATCCAGCTGCGTGCGAACAGCAGCAGGATGAGCAGCAGGACGACGGCGACGACGACTGCGATACCGACGATGACGAGGATGCCGACGATTCCGGCGAACTCCATGGATGACCTCCCTGGTTCCCCCCGAGGGGGCGGTCTGACGTGCCCGCGACACAGCGGGCGTACGCACCCCACCCTGCCAGAAACGGAAGCGGGCCGTTCTCGCGGCAGCGGGTCAGCGGGTGCGGAGCTTCTCCGCGAGGTCGCGCAGCGTGCGCAGCTCGTCATCGCCGAGGCGCGACATGCGGTCGGCGATCGAGCGCCCGTGCACGGTGGCGAGGGAGCGGAACGCCCGGGCCCCTTCATCCGTCGCGCGGATCAGCGCACCGCGTCCGTCGTCGGGGTCGGCGCACTTGGCCACGAGCCCGCGCGTGACCATGCGGTCGACCAGGCGCGAGACGCTCGGCTGGCTGATCAGCATGTTCGCGGTGATGTCGCGCAGCCGCGCGGTCATGCCGGGGGAGCGGGTGACGGTGAGCAGCACGTCGTACTCGGCCTGACCCAGGTCGCTGTGCTCGAAGTCCGACATCATCTCGGTGAACAACTCGTGCTGCGCGCGGAACAGGCTCTCCCAGGCCTCCAGGGCGAGCTTGCGATCGGTCATGTTCACAGAATAGTGGGAACAGTAAAGGGCCGGTCGGAGAGGCTCCCGACCGGCCCTTGTCCCTTGCACCAAGAGTGTCCTGCAATCACATGCGGTGTATGCCACAGCAAACATTCACCGTGTGATCACTGTATAACGGCGAGATAACGAATGCAACGGTTTGGTCACGGAAAGTTCCGTGGCGGGATCAGTCGCGTCGGTCGAGGTTGGCGACGATCGTCGCAGGTCCCGGTGCTTGTACGATCAGTGCGGTGCTTTTGCACCGCACCATGGAATCACCGGAAGCAGTGAATGAAGTTCGTCGAAGTCCCCATGCTCCCGATCGTGATCCCCTTCGGAGTCGTG
>NZ_JBLVOH010000081.1:11377-12397 GCF_053543675.1 Microbacterium umsixpiens | reverse complement strand
GCGTCGCGGCCGTCCTCGCGGTCTACGCGGGCGGAGTGCTCGCCAACACGGTCTTCCCGATCTTCCTTCGCGTCGGGACGGGCTTCTATGACGGGCCGCGCCCGTTATCGCTCTACCTCGTGCCGTTCGTCGACTACGGGTTCGAGGACGCTCTCATCAACGTCGCCGTGTTCGTCCCGCTCGGCGTGCTCGTCCCGTTGCTCACCGCGCGTCCGAGCTGGTGGAAGGTGCTGGCGATCGTCGCCGGTGCGAGCCTCGCCATCGAGCTGACGCAGATGGCCGCCTCGCGGCTCGCCCTCAGCGGACACCTCGCGGACATCAACGATTGGCTGACGAACATCCTGGGCGGGATCATCGGGTACGGACTGTTCGTCCTCGCGACGCGCTCGAAGATGATCGCCGGATTCGTCCAACGGTTTCGGTGGCCGACGCGTGCGCGCGTGAGTAGCCAGCCGGTCTGATCCTCGAATTGCCGGAAAGCCCAGCCAGACCGTCGGCACCGAGATGGTCCGCCTCGCGTTTCCGACCGGGTGGTGTGGACGTCAGGCGCTCATGGGTGCACGGCTGCTCGGATCTCTGCGGCGATCGATTCTGCATCGTCGGTACTCAGAAGGATCTCGTCGAACCCGATCGTGGCTCGGTCGACGGCGATCCGCAGCAGGCGGTGCCCGCGCTTCATCGAGACCAGTCGCCGCACCCCTGAAGGGTGCCTGAAAGTCCCCAGCTTGCGGTAACCGGAGACGACGAGGCCGGATCTCATCCCGAGTATCTCTGAGGTCCACCCCTGTTCGGTGGACACATCGCGGATCGCCGACCTCGGTATCAGTAGCTGAGGCAAGCCCGTCATCGTGGCCTCCCAACCGGGGAACTGCACGTGCACTCCCGCTCGGTCGCATGTGATGTCGGTCATCGTGTGCTCCTTGCTACTGCGAATGGGGTCATCTTGAGAACATTATCAACCTGATAACAGTGACGAGTCAAAGTGCAGGACAGGCTTTCCCGAGCTGGCCGCGCACGCGG
>NZ_JBLVOH010000081.1:9079-11331 GCF_053543675.1 Microbacterium umsixpiens | reverse complement strand
GTGCGCGGTGATGAGGTTAGGCGGGTACCTTGTCGAGGAATCCGAGGACCTGGTGGATACGGCCCTGGCCGTCGCCGACGACGACGTCGAAGCCGACTACGAGCGGTTCGGCTCCTGCGGGGCCAAGCCCCCACTGAAAGCGGGTGAGGCCGTGATGTGCGTCAGGTTCGCCGACGAGCGTGAACACGAACCCCGGGAACTGTTCCCGCACGGCGCCGATCGTGGCCGAGATCTGGTCTCGTCCACCGACATCGACCAGAGGGTCCGTGTATGTGGCGCCTTCCGTCCAATGCTCGGCGAGGAGGCGGTCACGAGCGTTCGCGTCCGAGGCGTTCCAGGTCTGCAGATACAAGTCGGTGATGGGGGTCATATCGGGGCCTTTCGGTATCGGCCGCAGCGGAGCCGCCGCGGTGAAGCCATGTTGGGCGCGGAGGGGTAGTCGCGTCGATTACCTCGGAGGTCATGGGTCGAACCACGACTGTTGGCTAGGGTCGAGAGTCATGACCGTGATCCATGCCGGCGACGTCGGGGTGCTCTTGCGCGGCTGGCGCGAGCGGAGACGGCTCAGCCAGCTGGAGCTCTCAGCCCGTGGACACGTCTCGACCCGACACCTCAGCTTCGTCGAGACCGGGAGGTCCAAGCCCACGCGAGAAATGCTCGATCGACTCTCTGCACACCTCGACATACCGCTGCGCGAGCGCAACCAGCTGCTCCTCAGTGCCGGGTTTGCGCCCGCACATCCCGAGCGGGCGATGAACGCCCCGGAACTCCGTTCTGTCAGCTCGGCGTTGCGACAACTCCTCGACGCCCATGCGCAGTACCCAGCGCTGGTGCTTGACCGCTGGTGGGACGTTATGGACCGCAACGCCGCGACGGACGTGCTGCTCGAGGGATGCGCACTGCACCTCCTCGAGCCTCCCGTCAACGCCGTACGGTTGTCGCTGCACCCGGAGGGTCTCGCGCCCCGGATCCGCAACCTCGGTCAATGGCGAACCCACCTCATCGGTCAGGTCTGCGCTCGCGCCGACCGCACCGGCGACTCCCGCCTCCGTCGCCTGGCGGAGGAGGTCGCGGCCTACCCCGGCGACGACGTAGGGCGGCCGGCGGTCACGGATGTCGTCATCCCGCTCGAGCTCGAGGTCGCGGGCGAGGACCTGCGCTTTTTCAGCATGTCCGCGGCCGTGGAGTCTGCGCTCGACATCACCATCGACGAACTGCGTATCGAGTCGTTCTATCCCGCCGACGATGCCACAGCACGCTGCTTGCGCCACCGACAGCCATCGTGAGATCGGACGAACGACTGCCGAGGGGGCCTGCTCAAGGACGCCGGAGCAGAGATGCTCGGTCAGACGATCTGTGCGGAATCGCGCTGACGCCATAGTGCGTTCGTCGATGAGGAGGTCGTGGTGCCGAACAAGTCGCCGTGCTGGCCGTACATCGCGCCCGGCCTCAGGAGCCGTCGCGCAGGTCGGCCGGAGCGCCCGCCGAGAAACGGATCCGGTCGAAGCGCGAGTCGCAGTCCTCTCCCATCGGCGCCTGCGACATGAAGCCCACCGTCACGGGGAGGTCGGTCTTCAGGCGGAACACCCGGACGAACTCCCACCGGTCGCCGTCGTCGGAGGCGTGGAAGGCGAACGCGTCTCCGACGCGGGAGACGCGGAGATACACGAAGTCGCTCTCGACGACCGTGGAGTTGCAGTCGTCGGAGAACTCGTTGGTCACGACGCTGACGACCATCGCCCGTCCGTCGGGCGAATACTCGAAGCAGAGCTTGGCCCAGTACTGCTCATCGCACCACAGTCCCAGCACGGCGGCGTCGAACGTCGTCCGCTCCCCGACGACGCGAGCTCTGGCGCTCAGCGTGAAATCAGCATCGGTCCGAAAGCCCAGCAAGCTCGCGCGGTGCTGTGCGGGGCCGCCGAGCGAGTCGTTGGTCCAATCTCCTCCCGGTGCCGCATGGAGGGTGAGCTCGCCGGTGTCGCCGTCGTAGCTCGCATCCAGTTCGCCGTTGGTCCATTCGAGCGTCGGCAGGGCAGGTATCCGCATGGTCGTTCTCCTCAGTGTGATGACGTCAACATATCGTGTGGCCCGGGCCCGTCGGTGAGATGGACGGCGTCGACCATCCGGCCGTCGACCAGATGACGGCGGGACCGCGCCCGCTGAGCGACCACATCGTCGTGCGTGACGACGATGATGGTCATGCCTGAGGCGTTCAGTTCGTCGAACACGTCGAGCACGTCGTCCGTGGCCTC
>NZ_JBLVOH010000081.1:8658-9058 GCF_053543675.1 Microbacterium umsixpiens | reverse complement strand
GCTCGGCTCGTCCGCGATGAGGATCGGCGGACGATTCACGAGTGCGCGGCAGATGCCGACCCGCTGCCGCTGGCCGCCGGAGAGTTCGTGCGGTGCGCGGGCGCCGAGGTGTCCGATCCCGAGCCGATCCATGAGCTGTGCGGTATTCGCCAGGGTGTCTGCGGAGACCCGGCCGCGTCGTCGCACCGCCGGGAGCAGGATGTTGTCGATCACCGCCAGCTCGTCGAGGAGGTCGGTGCGCTGGAACACGAAGCCGAGGGTGGTGCGACGGATGTGTGCGAGGGCCTTGTCGTCGAGCGCGGAGAGATCGTCGTCGCCGATGCGCACCGACCCCGATGACGGCTGGTCCAAGCCGCTCAGACACGAGAGCAGAGTCGTCTTGCCGGAGCCGCTGGGGCCC
>NZ_JBLVOH010000081.1:0-8628 GCF_053543675.1 Microbacterium umsixpiens | reverse complement strand
GGGACCCGTGAGGGCCAGATAGTCGCCTTCGGCGACGTCGAGGTCGATTCCGTCGAGCACGGTCGCGAGGTCGCCCGCGGCCGACTCGAAGCGTCGGATGACTGCGCGCGCCGTGATGAGTGAGGGCGATCGTTGCATGTCGGTCAGCTTTCGTTGAGGAGTGCGGGGCTGTGGGCGGAGGCTATGAGGGCGCCGACCACGGCGGCGGCCGCCACCACGGGGCCGGTGATCAGGCTCAAGCCGTTGGCTGCGACGAGGTCGGTGGCGCCTCCGCCGAACGAGGAGAGGGTGGCACCGAGCACGCCGGGCCCGAGCGACTCCGTCGCGACCCACCCGAGGAGAAGACCGGCCCCGGCGACACCCACCGCCCGGAACAGGGGGATCGTGCGCAGCCCGCCGCGAGACCATCCGAGGAGCCGCAGCAGACGCAGATCGGACTCGTCGCGAGTCGCCTCGAGCCGCCCCCGGAGAGCGAACACCAAGAGCATCACCACGGCAGCGGCTGCCCAGGCGATCATCGACGCCGTCTTCAGACGCTCGACCGTGTCGCCCAGCGTGTAGTGGACGAACCTGTCGAGCTCGGTGAACGTCGCCGCGGGGTGATCGAGCGCGAGCGCCGAGGCTTTCGCGCCCTGATCGACGCCGTCTCGGAGGTCGACCATGAACGTCTGCCACAGGGGGATGCCCTGATCGCCGGGCAGCTCGACGGCTTTGCCCGATCGGCCACCGTTGGTGATGTCGTGATAGACGCCCGTGATGCGGTACCGATGGGTCGAACCGGCCGAGTCCACCTCGACGGACTGTCCGACCTCCACCCCCGCGTTCTGCGCGGCGAGAGTCGACAGCGCGAGCTCCCCGGGCCCTGCGGGCGCTTCGCCACGCGCATAGGCGAGGGGGAAGGTCGAGGTGTCGCCCACTTCCAGAGCGACGTCATCGGTGCGCGCCGCGGCGATGAGCGCGACCCGGAAACTGGTGGCCTTCGCGAACCGGGCGATGTCCGGGTCATCGCGCAGAGACCGCTCGAGCGCGTCGCCCGCGCCGGCCTCCGCGCCCTCGCGGACGAACGCACGGAGGTCGCTCTGGCCGACGCCCATGGTGGTGACGAAGTCGGGTGCCGCGATCGTCTGGGTCACACGCTGGGGCAGGGCCGCCAGCACGACCGCGAAGCCGACCATGATGATCAGCAGCACGGCGGTGGTGCCTCGGGTGGTGAGTCCGCGGACGGCGAGGCGGATGCTGACCGGAATCGGAAGATCCCAACGCAGTGCACGCGGACGACCTCGGGTCTGCGCCGACACCCCGGGCCTGGTCAGAGCGAGCAACGGGCTGATGCGGCGCACCCGGCGCAGCAGGTGCGCCGCGAGCGCGGTCGGGATCGCGGACGCGACCACGACGGCCAGCAGCATAACGATCGTCCCGGTGCTGCCGTGCCCGCTCGAAAGGACGACGTCGCCGCCCCGCAGAAGCGCGGATGCAGGGAAGACCAGGAGCAGGGCGACCAGCACCGCGACACCCGACTGCACGGCGTATCCGAGGAGCAGGGTCGAAGAGACCTCGCGGTGCGAGAAGCCGATCGCCCGCATCACACCGATCCGACGGGCGTCCTGTTCGAGGGCGGTGAGGACCATGATCCGCAGACACAGCAGCGTGATGGCGAGCAGGACGATGCTCACCAGGATGGTGAGGATGGCGACCAGACCGTCGGTCAGCGCGGCGATCAGACGCAGCAGGCTCCCGTCGACGGCAGCACCGTTGGCCGGGAGTCCGGCCAGACGGTAGGCCTCCGTGAATCGATCTCCTGCGTCGTCGACCAGGCGGAAGGTGAGGATGTGCTCCACGGGGAGCCGTTCGGCAAGGTCGTTCCAATCCCCTTCGGACACCACGAACCGCTTCGAGTTGACCAGACTCGGCCCCATCTGGGCGTCGCTGACGGTGTCGGCGACCGTGAACGTCTGCACGTCACCCTGCACGGTGATCTCGACCGTGTCACCGCGCGCGAGGTCGTAGGCGTCGGCGTAGTAGCCGGGCACGGCGATCTCGCCGTCGCGGACGTTGGTCGGCGTGCCGTCGGGTCCGAGCAGGAAGTCGAATCGAGGGCTCTGGGTGACCAGCAGGAGGTCCATCACGCCGTCGCGCGCGGCGTCCGTCATCCCGTGCATCCGAAGGTCCTGGTTGTCGAGCTGGAGCGCATCCTGCACCTGGTGGTCGTCGACGATGTCCTGGTGCGTCGCGGCGAAGGAATCCAGCGATGAGGTCTCCAGCGGACCGACGTGCATCTGCACGGCGTCCGGCGCTTCCGCGAGCGCGAAGAGCCGCTCCGTCGCCCCGATCGTCGAGACGAGGGTGGCGACACCCGCGCCGGCGGTGGCGGAGCTGATCGCCATCAGCAGGATCAGCGAGACGCTGCTCAGGGGATTCCCACGGATGCGTGCGAATGCCATCCGCCACGCGGTCGAGGCCGCCCTCACGATGTCGGGGGGAGGGCGAACGGCCAGCCGTGCAGGATGGCGCCGATGCCCGCCTCGAACTGCCGTTCGGCCGACGGGGCCCACCCCGCGGCGATGATCCGGCCGAGGTGGGGCAGCTGCGACAGCAGTGCTGCCTCGGTGTCGTCGTGCTCGCCCTCGGCCTCGGTCGTCTCCGCAGCGGTGGACTCCGACCCCGCGGGAGCGCTGAACTCTCCCATCGCCGAGGCGACGGTGATCATCACGAGCACGTTGACGAGGTCGCCGAGGGCCGGATCGACCGGAGCCCCGAGGTCGAGCAGGATGCCGATGGCCTCGTCGGCCACGGCGAGCGCCGCGGGGGAGGTGATCGGGTGCGTCGCGACGATCGGGATGAGTCCGGAATGCGCGGCGAGCTCGGTGCGGATGGCCCGCATCAGTTCGTGTGCGTAGGCGCGCCAATCGGGCACCCCGGAGGTGGAGGGAAGCGAGAGTCCTGTCCAGAACTCGTCGGCGAGCGCGGCGGCGAGGTCCGACTTCCCGGCGAAGTGCCGATAGGCGGTCATCGGGTCCGCCCCGAGCGCGGTGCCCAGGCGGCGCATGGTGAGCTGATCCAGACCGTCGGCGTCGATCAACTCGAGCGCTGCCGACAGTACGTCGGCGCGGGAGATCCGCTCCGGTCGAGGTGTCATCATGAGATTCCTTTCCGCCTGCGCAGGGCGAGCAGTGCGACGGCGAGCAGGGCGAAGCCCGCAGCGAAGCCGAAGAGTGCCATCGACGGGCCGAGCGTGTCGAGCGCTCCAGCATGATCCAGGGTGAGCGACCGCATGGCCTGCAGTGCCCAGTATGCGGGCGACGCCGGAGCGATGGTCTGCATCCAGGTCGGCAGCGACTCGACCGGCCCGAACGCGCCGCCGATCCCCGCCATGAGCATGGCGAGCACGTTGCCGATGACCAGTGCGAGCTCGAGGGATCGGGATGCCGACACCAGGAGCAGTCCGAAGCCGATCATCGCCGCCGAGAACGCCACGAGCACCAGGACCAGTCCGAGTACGGAGCCGTTGGGGCGGTATCCGAAGAGGAGCGCGCCGCCGAGGAGCACCGCGACGAACTGCAGCAGCTGCGCGGCGAATGCCGTCAGTGACTTACCGAGGAGGAGGTCGACGCCGCGGGCCGGTGATGTCCGCAGCCGGTCCCACGTGCCCCACTGCTGATCGCGGAAGAACGCCGTGACGACATGCTGGACGCAGAGGAGGGCGAACAGCACGGCCAGGCCGGGGACGGCGTACTCGACTCCGGCCGCCGAGGCGTAGCCCGCGGTGGCCAGCTGCCCCCGCGCACCGGGGACGAAGAACGGGACGAACACGAGCGGGATCACCGTCATGACCACGACCGGAGACGGGTCGCGCCACAGGATCCGTGCGTCGATCGCTGCGACCGCGAGACTATGCCGCAACACCGTGCACCTCCGCGTCGTCGAGTGCCGGTGTCTCCCGCTCGCGGAGCACGCGCACGTACGCGCTCTCGAGAGTGGGGCGAGGGAACTGCACATCGATGATCGCGCTCGCGCTTTCGCCGAGGCGGGCGATCAGGTCGGCGAGCTGCTCACCCGCGCTGGTTCCCGTCGATCCGCTCACGAGCCAGTCGCCCTTGCGCACCCAGCCGGCCGGCGGCTGAGCATTCGTCTGCAGGCGCACGCGCACGCCGTCGCCCTGCGACCTCACCACCTCGCTGACGTCTCCGAGATCTCGCAGCACGCCGTCGTGCAGGAGAGTGAGTCGTGACGGGAGCTGCTCGAGCTCGGTGAGGTAGTGGGTGGTGTAGAGCACGGACGCTCCGTCGTCGGCGATGCGGCGCACCAGGTCGAGGATCTGCTGGCGCGACTCCACGTCGGCGCCGACGGTCGGCTCGTCGAGGAACAACAGGCGCGGGCTGTGGGTGAGCGCCATCGCGAGGTGCAGTCGGCGCTGCTGGCCGCCGCTGAGCTGTTCGCCGCGGACGCCGGTGCTCTTGGTGAGCCCCAGTCCCTCGATCACCGCCGCGCATCGTGCGCGCAGCCCCCGCCCGCGCACGCCGTGAAGACGAGCGAATCCCTCGACGTTCTCGCGCACCGTGAGTGAGGGGTAGATGCCGAGTCGTTGCGGCGCGCTGCCGATCAGGGAGGCGGCGGTCTCTCGGCGGGAGGCGAGGTCGATGCCGTCGACGGTGACCGACCCGGAATCGGGCGCCAGCGACCCGTTGGCGATGGCGATCAGCGTGGACTTGCCTGCGCCGTTGGGGCCGAGGAGGCCGAGGATCTCACCCGCGGGCAGGACGAGATCGACGCCGGAGAGCACCGCACGCTCGCCGAAGGATCGCCGGATGCAGTTCAACCGCAATCGTGTGTCGCTCATGATTCCCCTTCGTAGATCTACATCGTAGACTAACTGACGAAGCCACCGCGTGGGCTGGGTCGACGAAGGGATCGACGAGGGGATGATCCGCGCGTCATGCTCTGTCGTCGATGCCCCGGATTGACATCGGCACCTGGCCGGAGATGACCTGTCGCTGTGGGAGCCGCTGCGACCGGAAGGCTTCTGCACCCCGGCCTGGCGCCCTCACGGCGGTTTCCACGGTCGTCGGCCTCTGGGATGCGATACATTGCATGGTAGGTAGAACTTCAGGCTCTACGTCGCTTTCCGTTCGAGTGGAGGAAAATTGGCACTCTCAGGTGGACCCCTCGAGCGCAGATCCATGAGTGACGAGGCATACGCCCGGTTGCAGGAAGCGATCATCAGCGGCGAGCTGCGCCCCGGTGAGCGTCTGCGGGACTACGAGCTCGCCGAGCGGCTCGGCACCTCGAAGACGCCGATCCGCCACGCGCTGGACCGCTTGGCCGATCACGGCCTGGTCGAGATGCAGCGCAACCGCTACACGCGAGTCGCGCCGATCGACCTCGATCGGGTCCGCAACGCCGTCGACCTCTTCGGCGACATCTGGATCGGCTCCGTACGCCACGTCATGCCGGTGATCCAGGATGACGACGTCGCGTACCTCACGGATCTCGCCGACGACATGTCGCGGTCGGTGAAGTCACGTGACGTGACGGGCTTCGGGACTGCGCTGCGCGCCATCGCCACCGGCTTCGCCCGCATCGAGGGCAACGCTGCGCGAGCGGTCATCATCGAACGTCTCGGACCGCAGATCCGGCGCTTCGGCGAGCACTCGCGGGACGCTTTCGAGTGGGACAAGATCGAGGCCTTCACCGTCGCCATGCGCGAAGCGATCAACGCGCGCGATGCGGTCCAGACCCGAGCAGTGCTCGTCACGCTCTTCGACGACGTGCTCCCCGCGACGATCGACCGTGCCGAAGTCGCGGGTGTGGACATCATCGACGAGGACTGAGCCCACCGGCGCCGGCATTCCAGGCGAACCCACAGGAATCGCAAAGGGTCGTCTTCTAGCCTGGAGGTCCCAAGGGGAGTACTCCGATACGGTCGGGTCGTCATTACGGATGCACGTCGCATCCCGGGCCACCGGTTCCTGTTCAGGAATGGAGAAGACTTTGGCGGTGCAGTCGTACCCCGAAGTCTGGAGCCCGTTTGGACATCACCCCCCTGATCTGGATCATCACGATCGCGGTCACGATCGCCTTCTTCGTCTATGAGTTCTTCGCGCACGTGCGCACGCCTCACGAGCCGACGATCGCGGAGTCGGCCCGCTGGTCGATCTTCTACATCAGCCTCGCGCTGCTGTTCGGCGTCGGCATCGGCGCCTTCTCCGGCTGGACGTTCGGCGGTGAGTACTTCGCCGGCTATCTGACCGAGAAGGCACTGTCGATCGACAACCTGTTCGTCTTCCTCATCGTGATGACCGGCTTCGCCGTGCCGAAGATCTATCAGCAGAAGGTGCTGATGATCGGCATCGTGATCGCGCTGATCCTGCGCGGCATCTTCATCGCCGTCGGCGCGACGCTCATCGAGAACTTCTCGTGGATTTTCTACCTGTTCGGCGCACTGCTCCTCGTGCTCGCCTACCGTCAGGCGTTCAGCAACCACGAGAGCAACCCCGCGAACGGGCGCTTCATAACGTTCGTCCGTCGACACCTGCCCGTCAGCGACGAGTACCACCGCGACAAGCTGACCGTCGTCAAGAACGGCAAGCGCTTCGTCACGCCGATGCTGCTCACGATCATCGCGATCGGGTTCATCGACCTGGTGTTCGCCGTCGACTCGATCCCCGCGATCTACGGTCTCACCGACCAGGCGTACATCGTCTTCACCGCCAACGCCTTCGCGCTCATGGGCCTCCGACAGCTCTACTTCCTCATCGGCGGACTGCTCGAGCGGCTCGTCTACCTGGCCCAGGGGCTCGCGGTCATCCTCGGGTTCATCGGGGTCAAGCTCGTCCTGCACGCGCTGCACGTCAACGAGCTGCCGTTCATCAACGGCGGTCAGGGCGTCGAGTGGGCACCCGAGATCCCGATCTGGTTCTCGCTGCTGTTCATCGGCCTGACCATCGCGGTGGCCACGGCGGCGAGTCTCATCAAGACCCGTCGCGCCCCGGATGCCGTCACCACGCCCACCGACACCACCCCCACCATCACCCAGAAGGAGCACTCTTGAGCGCGCAGCGCTGTTCTGACTCTTCGGACTCCGACAGTACGAGCGCCCGGTTCATCCCGGGCGCTCACCCCACCACAGAGGAGGCGGCCCGCTGATGGGCGACCTCCTCTGGAACATCGCCCTCGTCTTCGCGTTCGTGCTGATCGGCGGTGTCTTCGCTGCCACGGAGATGGCGCTGGTCACGCTGCGCGAGAGCCAGATCAACGCGATCGGCCAGCGCGGGCGCCGCGGGGCGAAGGTCGCGGCCCTCGCCCGCAACCCCAACACCTTCCTCTCGGCGGTGCAGATCGGTGTGACCGTCGCCGGGTTCGCCTCGGCGGCGTACGGTGCGACATCGATCGCCCCGTCCCTGGCGCCCGTGCTCGAGTCGTGGGGGCTGGCGCCGGCTCTCGCCCTCACGGTCGCGACACTCGTGCTCACGCTCGTGATCGCCTACCTGTCGCTCGTGCTCGGAGAGCTCGTGCCCAAGCGCCTCGCGATCCAGCGCAACGCGCAGTTCGCCTACGCGGTCGCGCCCGCACTCAACGGGTTCGCGACGGTCATGCGCCCGGTGATCTGGCTGCTCTCGGTGTCGACGAACGCCCTCGTCCGGCTGCTCGGTGGAGACCCGCACAAGACGAGTGACGAGATGACCGATGAGGAGGTGCGCGACATCGTGGCCAGCCATCAGGGGCTGCCGGATGACGAGCGACGCATCCTCGACGACGTGCTCTCCCTGCGGGGGCGGCAGGTCAGCGAGGTCATGCGCCCGCGCCCGGAGGTCGTCGCCCTCGACGAGGCCGCGAGCGTCGGCGAGGTGATGACGCAGGTGCGTGATCTTCCGTTCTCGCGCTACCCCGTCTCCGATACCTCGATCGACGACATCACCGGGTTCGTGCACGTCCGTGATCTGTTCGAGGCCGCGTCCGACGATCCGACGCGGCCGCTGCGCGCGCTCATGCGCGAGATCCCGTACATCCCCTCGTCCGCGCGCGTGCTGCCGACCCTGACCCGGATGCGTGCGGAAGGGCACCACATCGCCGTCGTCGTCGACGAGTACGGCGGCACCGACGGCCTCGTCACCCTGGAAGACCTCGTGGAGGAGGTGGTCGGCGAGATCTTCGACGAGTATGACGCCGAGGTGTTCATCTCCGCAGAGGACGGACTCGACGGGCGACTCAACCTGCAGGACTTCGAGGAGGCCACAGGCCTGGCGATGCCGCGCGGCTCGTCCGACACCATCGCCGGCTTCGTGACGGAGCAGCTGGGGCGACTCGCCGTCGTCGGCGACACGGTCGAGGTGCCGGGCGCGACGATCCAGGTGGCGGAGCTCGATCGACGTCGGATTTCGCGTGTGCGGGTCACGCTCGAGCAGGTGGTGGAGCCGCAGGTCTGACCGCGCGCCCGGTGGGTGGTCAGGGCCGCTGCACGCGGCTGCCCAGGTCGCCGAGGCCTTCGGCCAGGATCTCGACCAGCAGGCGGGCATAGCGTCCGTCGGGATCGAGGTCGGGGTCGAACACCGTGATCGACGCGCCGACCGCGCCCGGTGCGAGTTCGCGCAGCAGAGCCGTGAGCTCTGCCGCCCCGATCCCGCCGGGGTC
>NZ_JBLVOH010000080.1:19646-20001 GCF_053543675.1 Microbacterium umsixpiens | reverse complement strand
GGCCGCCGACGTCGACATCATCATCACGACCGCGCTCATCCCCGGGCGCGCGGCGCCTCGCCTCATCACGGCATCCGATGTCGCGCAGATGAAGCCGGGCAGCGTGATCGTCGACATGGCGGCGGGTCAGGGCGGCAACGTCGAGGGCGCGGTCGCCGGCGAGCGCGTCGTCACGGACAACGGCGTGGTCATCCTCGGCTACACCGACCTGGCCTCGCGCCTGGCCGCCCAGGCCTCGCAGCTCTACGGCACGAACCTCGCCAACCTCGTCGCGCTGCTGACCCCCGCGAAGGACGGCCGGCTGGTGATCGACTTCGAAGACGTGGTGCAGCGCTCGGTCACGGTCGTGCGCGCC
>NZ_JBLVOH010000080.1:17683-19626 GCF_053543675.1 Microbacterium umsixpiens | reverse complement strand
GCGCGACGGCGAGGTCACCTGGCCGCCGCCCGCCGTGCAGGTCGCAGCCGCCCCCGCGGCTAAGGCCGCGGCGGCGCCGGTCGAGGTCGCGCCGCCGAAGAAGATGTCCACGGCGCGCAAGGTCACGCTGATCGTGGTGGGCATCGCGGCGCTGTTCGCCGTGAACGCGTTCGCCCCCGCTCCGCTCCCGCAGCACTTCACGGTGCTGGTGCTGTCGGTCGTGATCGGCTTCTACGTGATCGGCAAGGTGCACCACGCGCTGCACACCCCGCTGATGTCGGTGACCAACGCGATCTCGGGCGTCATCGTGGTCGGGGCGATGCTGCAGATCACCTCGCCGCTGCCGGTCGTGCAGGTGCTCGCCGCGATCGCGGTGCTGCTGGCGTCGATCAACATCTTCGGAGGGTTCGCGGTCACCCGTCGGATGCTCGCGATGTTCACTCTCGGGAACTCAGCGAAGGGCGGCCGCAAGTGACCGTCGACGCGCTCGCCGGGGCGGCCTACATCGTCGCCGCCCTGCTGTTCATCCTCAGCCTCGCCGGCCTCAGCCGCCACGAGTCCGCCCGTGCCGGCGTGGTCTACGGCATCGCCGGCATGACGATCGCGCTGGTCGCGACCGTCGCCCTCACCGTGGCGGATGCGTGGAGCACCGGCGCCTTCCTCGGCCTCGGGCTGCTCGTCGCCGCGGTGCTCATCGGCGCGGCCATCGGCCTGTGGCGCGCACGGGTCGTGGAGATGACCGGGATGCCCGAGCTGATCGCGCTCCTGCACAGCTTCGTCGGTCTCGCGGCCGTGCTCGTGGGCTGGAACGGCTACCTCGCGCACCCGGACATCCCCCCGGCGCTCGTTGGCATCCACGACGCCGAGGTCTTCATCGGCGTCTTCATCGGCGGGGTGACGTTCACCGGATCGATCGTCGCGTACCTGAAGCTGTCGGCGAGGATGTCGTCGAAGCCGCTCATGCTGCCGGGCAAGAACGGGCTCAACATCGGGGCGCTCGTCGCGTTCGTCGCCCTCACCGTGTGGTTCGTGAACGACCAGCAGCTGTGGCTCCTGATCGCGGTCACCGTGCTCGCGTTCGCCCTCGGCTGGCATCTGGTCGCCTCGATCGGCGGCGGTGACATGCCGGTGGTCGTCTCGATGCTCAACAGCTACTCGGGCTGGGCGGCGGCTGCGGCCGGCTTCCTGCTGAACAACGATCTGCTGATCGTCACGGGCGCGCTGGTCGGATCCTCGGGTGCGTACCTCTCGTACGTCATGTGCAAGGCCATGAACCGCTCGTTCCTCTCGGTGATCGCGGGTGGCTTCGGAGTCGCGGCACCGTCCGCGGACGACACCGAGTACGGCGAACACCGGGAGATCACCGCGGAGGGTGCGGCCGAGATGCTCATCGCGGCGAGTAGCGTCGTGATCACGCCCGGCTACGGCATGGCGGTCGCGCAGGCGCAGTACCCGGTGGCCGACCTGGTCCACCGGCTCCGCGAGCGCGGCGTGGACGTGCGGTTCGGCATCCATCCGGTGGCGGGCCGTCTTCCCGGGCACATGAACGTGCTGCTGGCCGAGGCCAAGGTGCCGTACGACATCGTCCTCAGCATGGACGAGATCAACGACGACCTCGCCTCGACCTCGGTGGTGCTCGTGATCGGCGCGAACGACACCGTTAATCCCGCGGCCGCGGAAGACCCGTCGAGCCCCATCGCCGGGATGCCGGTGCTGAAGGTGTGGGAGGCCGAGAACGTCATCGTGTTCAAGCGCTCGATGGCCGCCGGCTACGCGGGCGTGCAGAACCCGCTGTTCTTCCGCGACAACGCGCAGATGCTGTTCGGCGACGCGAAGCAGCGGGTGGAGGACATCATCGCCGCGCTGTGAGCTGTCGAGAGGGGTGCGGGCTCCCGGCCTGCGGGGTGATGCAGACCTAGGGTGGACACATGGCAGAGTCGTCG